>CAZQCK010000021.1:0-33906 GCA_964591925.1 uncultured Desulfobacterales bacterium | reverse complement strand
GTCACGGTCCGTACCACCACCGAGCGGCCGGTCACCACCCGCATGGGGACGAACACCCTGGTAGGAGAGGACACCGAGGCGCTGAAGCAGGCTGTCCGCTCCGCCCTCTCCGGCCACGCCTCCCAGGGCGCGATTCCGCCCCTCTGGGACGGGCGCGCAGGGGAGCGCATCGCGGTGGTCATCGGAAAGTCATTCTGTTGACAGCCCCCTGATTTGCAGGTAGGTTTTCCCCACGATTTTTTCAGGGCATTTACTTAGGAGACATGGATGAGAACATTGTTTTGCGCGGTTGTTGCGGGTCTGCTTCTTTGTGGCGTATTTGCGCCGAGTGTGGCGGATGCATCCCCCGGAATGAAATGGGCGATCTGCATCGGCGTCAGCGACTACGAGGACCCGGACCTGGCTGATCTTCCTTTTGCGCGCAACGACGCACGGGATCTGGGCCGGGCCCTCAAGAGCCGGGGCGGGTTCGACCGGGTCATGGTGCTCACGGATGACCGCAACCCCAAGGACTCCGAGTACCCGTCCCGCAAGAACCTCTTGGCGGCCTTCGAACGGGCGCGTTCCGGACTGGAGCGCGAGGACACGCTGCTGATCTTTTTCTCCGGACACGGAGTGACCGATCCGGCCGGCCGAGGCTTTTTGCTGCCGGCTGACGCTCGAATACGCAACCTCCCCCGGACGGCCGTCCCCCTGGAGACCGTTCAAGCCCTTTTGTCCGAGAGCCGGGCGGAGCAACGTGTTCTGTTCCTGGACGGGGCCCGAAAGGAGATTTGGAGCAAGGGACCGCGGCTTCAGCCCGTTTATCCGGACCGCTATCTTCGGGACCTCTCAGCTGTGTTTTATGCGGCCAAGAAGGAAACCTTCTCCCACGACTACAACCAGGCCCCTTATGGGGTCTTCGGCGGGACCTTGATCGCTGGAGTCCAGGGCGAAGCGGATCGCGAGATCGCAGGGAACAAGGACGGTGTAGTCAGCCTCATGGAGTTAGGCGCCTACGTAGCGGAGAAGGTCACGACATGGTCCATGAGGACCGGAAATCGGCAGAGCGTATACATCCGCATGTTTGAGAGCGGCTCCGCCTCCCTGGCCATGTCCCGGGTTGATGATGCGGCGGAGGAAAGGGTGTTGGCCGCGGTAGAGCCCAAGCCGCCGGCCCCTTCCAGGGAAGAACCTGCGGCGCCCCGAATACCGAAGCAGGTCCGGGCTCCGGCCGAGAAGATCGAAGAACCTCCCAAGCGGGTTCCTGCAAAGACGGCGGAAATCGAAACGCCTGAGCCGAAGAAGAGACCTCAACCGGCTGACGAACCTCCCGTAGGGACCGCCGCCGGGGAAGCTGAATCTGAAGATGACGTAATTATCGGGGTCCAGGCCCCGAGCATCGATGAGGTGGATGCGCCCGAGCCTGTGGAGGCTCCGGTCCAAGCGGCTGCAGAGCAGCCGGCACCCACGTCGCCGGCCCCTGAACCGGAGCCGGCCCGGGTCGAGGCCGAGGAGGAGAAGGCCCTGGAGATGGAGGCCGGAGATCGGGGCCGTGAGGCCCGGGTGGTTGCGGCCGAGGAGGCGCCCAAGGCGGCCTCGGGTCCGAGCGAGCCCCCCGAGGAGGTCGAGCAGGAGCCTGCAGCCCCGTCGCTCGAGACGGTCTCTCTTCGAAGCCGGCCTGTGGATCTGTCCGAGGAAGGGGTTCGATCCCTGCTCTTGAAGAACGACTTTTACGCTACCTGCTGGACCTACAACGGGGACTTCTGCAACCCCACAGGAGAGTTTGCCAACAACTACCGGGAAAAAGACGAGGGCACGGTGACTGATAGTCGAACCCGCCTCATGTGGCAGAAGGCGGGCGCGCCCGGAGTAATGGACTGGGCTGAGGCGGCCGAGTATATCAAGGAACTCAATGAGGAACGCTTTGCCGGTTACGATGACTGGCGTTTGCCCACCGTGGAGGAACTCGCCTCCCTTATGGAGCGATCGTGGTTGAATGACGACTTGTTTCTGGCCCCGGTGTTCAGCAGTGCACTCAAACACTGCTGGAGCGCGGACACCAAGGGCGTGGAAAGGGCCTGGAAGGGGAATTTCCACCTGGGCTTTTTTCTGGACTTTCCCATGGAAGACTTGAGCGGGGTGAGGGCGGTGCGCTCTATTCAGTAGTCGTCATAAAATGTATTGCCTTGCTTTGGGTCCGCAATGCCATACCAGGTCAAAGGCCGACAGGTTGCCGGCGAACGGCCCCCAGAGCTGGGGATAGACCGGAGAGGGCGGCCGAAACCACCGCAAGTCCAACTCGGCTTCTTGAAACCGCTTCGGCTGCAGGTACCCGCCGGCGGCATCCTGGGCCAGATACGTGGAGGCCCCTAGATGCCTGCAGAGGTCGATGAGGAGATCATGACCGGTGGCTTGAATCCCCAGATCAGAGAGGAGCATTACCGGGGTTTCGATCCCCAAAGCCTCCATGAGGTGGCGGATAAGAACCAGGTTCAGGTCGACGAGGCGATGGAATCGCGCTGCCAGGGCGATCTCCCAAACCGCCATGTGCTCTCGGAACCACGGTGCGTTCCTGTAGGCATGCCACAGGGTGTCCAGGAGTTTGGCCGGCCATCGCCCCTGGTGGCATATGCGAACGTCCTGAATGCGCTGAAGACCCAGTCCTTTTTTCCACACAGGTATTGTGACCCACAGGGGGCCTTGCGCACCCTTGAACCGATTGCGCGAGACCCAGGTGGTGCCGCGTGGAAACTGGACCGAGTCCAGGAGCACGAACACGTCTGCAAGCGCGGCCTTGGTGAAGAATCCGGGAAAGGGGGCGAAGTAGGGCTGGTTGGCTGCCAGAATCATAGTTATTGATCACACAAGGTATACTTTTCGGGAACAGGCTGTCAACGAAACGGTGTGCGTGCAGGCTCACAGGATTTCGGAAACATGCACAAAATCCACGCTGTGTGGCGGCAGGGAGGCAACGAACCGGGCTATGGCCCGGGCCGTCTGCAGGTGAGGGTGGCCGATTCCCACGGCTGTTTTGTAACGCAGTGCATGGGCGTGGAGCTGCTTCAGGCTGAGGAGCACCCGCTCTTCCTCTCGCTGGTTGTCGAGAAAGACATTGCGGCGCGCCGCCGGCATGTGGAGGCGGCGTGCAGTGGGGTAGGCCTTGGAGCGGCCGGAGGTAAGGCTGTCCACGAAAAAGAGACCCCGGTCCCGAATGACCGGCAGGACCTGGGACATCTTTTCGGGCGAGGCGGTGAAACGGGACCCCATGTGGTTGTTCACGCCTGCCACGCAGGGGATATCCGCAAGGTTTTCCTGGACAATGGCGGCGATCCTGCCCGGGCCGTCTTTCACGAACAGGGCACCGGGTCCGGGATCCAGAGTAGAGTTCAGCGGCTCCATGGGTTGGTGCAGCATGACCTCGCGGCCTTGCTCCTGAATTTCACGGGCGAGATCCCTGGAAAGGGCCAGGCGGGGAAGCACGGCATAGGTCATGGGCACGTCTATGTCCAGGAAGGCCCGGGCCCTAGCCCGGCTGAAGCCGATGTCATCGATGATCAGGGCGATGCGGGGAAGGGGCCTGGAATGGGGAAGGTCGGCGCTCCAGGCAAGGGAGCGGAACGGCGCCGGCGCTCCCAAGAGTCCGCCCATCAGAGCGAGAGTGGTTTGTCGAATAAACCTTCTGCGGTCCATAGAGTGCTCGGGTGAAGGGGGCGATCCTGTCTCTCTTCCATCCTTTTGGGAAGCTACAATCTATGGGAGTGAATGTCAAGGTAAAATACCATATATAGTGTTTTTGTGGGAATTGAGGCAAAGGAGGGAAATCATGAACAAGCGCGGGGAGGAGCAAACCCTGGCGCGGCTTCGCAGCGACGCAGAGGCTGTTTTTCTGGCGGCTGTCGAGCGGGTGGACCCCTTTGAGGCGGTGAAACGGTTCGTGCAAAGGCAGGGCAATCGACTGCTGCTGGGGGAGACCGCTGGATCCGAGGGGGACCTGGATCTGGATGCCTTTGAGCGGGTCCTGGTGGTGGGCGGGGGCAAGGCCACCGCTCCCATGGCCCGGGCCGTGGAGCAACTCCTGGGGGACCGGGTCGCCGGGGGGCGAATCAACGTCAAGTACGGGTTTGCCGAGGCTCTGGATCGAATCACGATAGTGGAGGCGGACCATCCCGTTCCGGACCGCAGCGGCGTGGACGGGACTCGAAGGATCATGGATCTTCTGGCACAGGCCGGGGAGCGGGATCTCGTGATCTCCCTCATTTCCGGCGGGGGGTCGGCCTTGCTTCCCCAGCCGGCCGGGCGCATTCGGCTGGAGGAGAAGCAGTCGGTCACTCGAAAGCTCCTGGAGTGCGGGGCGAGCATCGACGAGATCAATGCGGTGAGAAAGCACATCTCCGGGTCCAAGGGCGGTCAGATGGCGCGGGCGGCTGCGCCGGCCACCACCGTGAATCTCATGCTGTCAGACGTGGTGGGAGACCGCATGGACGTAATCGCCTCGGGTCCGTTCGTTCCGGACGAGAGCACCTTTGCGGCCGCCTGGCGCATCCTGGAGCGCTACGACCTGATGGGGTCGGTTCCTCGGTCGGTCCGGGAGCACCTGGAACAGGGTCGAAACGGCGATATCCCCGACACCCCCAAGACGGGCGATCCGGCCTTCGACCGGGTGACCAACCTGATCATCGGAAGCAATATTCAGGCCCTGGAGAGGGCTGCACAGGAGGCCGAGTCCCGGGGGTACGCCTCCCTGATCCTCTCCTCCATGATCGAGGGGGAGACCCGGGATGTGGCCAAGGTGCACGCGGCCATCGGCCGGGAGATGCTCAAGAGCGGCCGCCCCCTTCCCCCTCCGGCCTGCGTGATCTCCGGGGGGGAGACCACGGTGACCATTAGAGGAACGGGCCGGGGCGGCAGAAATCAGGAGTTCGGGCTGGCGGCCGCCCTGGAGTTGACCGGGCTTCCCCCCGGAATCGTGCTCTTGAGCGGAGGGACGGACGGCAATGACGGCCCCACGGACGCGGCCGGGGCTGTGGTGGATCCGAGCTCGGTGGAAAAAGGAAGGCAGGCGGGCCTGGAGGCTGAGGCGTACCTGGACGACAACGATGCCTATTCCTACTTCTCGGCCACCGGGGACCTCCTGGTCACCGGCCCCACCAGGACGAATGTCATGGACGTGCGGCTTGTTATGGTGGCGTAAAAAGGGCGAAAGGCACTATTCGAGTTCCCCCTGCCAGCGCTTGATCAGATAGGGCTTGGTCATCTCGAAGGTGATGCAGTCCTCCTCTATGGCCTCCTCGGCCTGCTGGGTGGACATGCGCCGGGTCTTCTTGATGAAGGAAAACGTGCGCCCGTAGTAGAGCGGGATCAGGGATTCCATGAGCACATCCGGTTCGCGAATACGGTCGCGGTAGGCCACGCCCATGTCAAAGAGGATCCTCGCCCACAGATCGGTGGGAAAGGTGAAGACTCGCTCTTTCATGCCCTTGATTTCCATCAGTTTTCCAAAGACGTCTTCGTAGAGGGCCTCCTTCCATAGCTCCTCGTATTCCGCGAATCCGTCGTGGAACTTGTCAAAGAGCTTCTTGGCGTCCACATCCACCTTCGGAGGCATCTCCACCTCGCCCAGGCCGAATCCGTAGATAGCCGTAGGCCTGCTGTACTTGACCCGCATCCAGGTGTCCTCGAAGTGGGACATGAGCGAGAAGATGGTGCCGATCACCTGCCGGAACATGGGGCCGAGGGATGCGGCAGGGTCCTTGGGGCGGTGAATCTTGGGCCTTCCCATGAAGGACTGACAGATCTGCGCCCCCTGGTTCAGGGCGATGGTGGTCATCCAGATGTCGATGCCGAAGTTGGCCGTGGCCTCGTCCCAAGCCTCGTTTTCCATGTATACACGGGCGAGATCGCCGCTGAACCCGAAGTCCCCGCCGATGGGCTGGCGCACCCGCCGGCCGTAGAGGGCCCTGGACAGAGGGTAGGCGATGCCGTTGGTTATGGTCCCGTCGTACTTGTGGCGGACATACAGTGGGGCCACATAGGAGAAGTCATTGAAGAGCGGTTCTCCCAGGTGGCGGATCCAGTTGGGCGTGATGCTCTTGAGGTCCGCATCCACCACCACGACGGCCTTGGCCTCCAGCTCCACGACCTTCTCGAAGAGGTTCTTGAAGTTGTTCCCCTTGCCCTTGACCCCGGGCGGGGTGGACAGATAGATCTTCGATCTCTCGGTCGGCGTGTTCAGAAAGGCCTCTTTGGTCCCGTCCGGAGAATTGTTGTCCGTGTTGATGATGACCGAGCGCATCTCGGGAAAAAATTTTGCCAGTCCCTCGCTCGCCTGTGTGGTGGGGTAGCTGATGCAATCCGCCTCGTTGTAAGAAGGTATGCACACCACCAAGTCCGCCTTGTCGACTCCGTCCGGGTTGACTTCCTTCTCGAACATTCTTCGACCTGTGCCTCCGTTGTGATTTGAATCTAAAATGGTTTATCCCCTTACCCCGCCAGCATATTCAGCACCGCCCGGTTCCACCCGGCAGGGCCGGGTTCCTCGGTGATCAGCAGGCCGGGAACCTCACGCTCCTGAATTTCCACCGGCCGCGCCCCCCGCACCAGCACTGGTACGTCCACCCGCTTGAGCATGGGAAGATCGTTGAGCCCGTCCCCCAGCCCCACACTCCGCAGGCCCGGGCGCTTTCGCCTGAACCAGTCCACGAGCAGGCCCACGGCCACACCCTTGTCGCAGTCCCCGAAAAGGTGCAGAAACCGGCCTCCGGAGGTCACCTGCAGGCCCCGTTTGCGGGAGACCCGATGCAAGAGGTCCAGGTCCTCTTTCTCGCGGTGGTTCGCCACAAAGGGCTCGTCATACTCCCGCTGAGCGGCCAGCCGGGCGTCCTTCAGCGTGAGGCCCGTCAGTCGGGAGATCTCCTGGACGTCCATGTCGGAAAAGCCTCTGAGATCCGGCCGGCCGAGCTCCTTTCGAAGGCCCCTGAGGCCGCGGACCACGATCTCGTAAGGGACGCCCAAGGCCCACACAAGGCCCTTTTCGCCGGGAACCGCCTCGGCCGGCGGAGGCTGCGGGCAACCGGGCGGAAAAAGGATTCCGCCTCCGTTTTCCGAGACAAAGGGCCAGGCCAGTTCCAGGTCCTCTTGAAGGACCTGCATTTCCGCACGGGTCTTGCTGGAGACCAGGACCACCGGCACGTCCTGCCGGCGGCAGGCCTGCAGGGCGTCGGCTGCCGGCTCCCAGGCGTAGGTGTCGTGATCCAGCAGGGTGCCGTCCAGATCCGTGAACACTACAAGATCACTTTGCGTCATGGACCCACTGCTCTCCATGGTCCTTATCGGCCTCAAAGGCGGGGGGCTTGATTTTTAGAGGAAAACCCCGCCATTCCAGGCTGCTTATTCTTCGTCGTGCTATCGAAACCGCTGTTTTTCCTCCTCCACCGCCTCGATCAGGTCGTAGAAGATGTTGGGCAGCTTGTTGGCCACCCGCTCCCAGGAGACCGTGGTGGGGGTCTGGAACAGGGCCCGCCGCGTCTTGTCGTCCACTTGGAGAATGGTTTGCGCCAGCCCCTGGTCCAGAAAGGGCCGGAACTCTTCATGGGTGTTCACCAGGCGGAGGAAGCGCTCCGTCATTCGAGTGGGCGAGGTCAGGAGCTCGCCGGCGTACAGGATGGAGTTGCGGAACACGTTCTGGACGAGGTTCTCCTCCCCCTCCCGGTCGTAGCTGAGGTCGCTGAACCCGGAGTCGTCGGAGTATTTTTTGATAAGCTCCTCGGCCACGGCCTGGTAAGTGATGGAAAGGTCCCGAATGAAGGTGTCGGAGATCTCCAGCCCTTCCTCGATCACCAGGGCGTTCATGAGAGTGGTCACGATGTCCACGGCCATGCGGTTGAGGCCGGTGGAGGGATCGGCCTCGGAGACATCCTGGTGTTTGTGGTCGAACGGCTTGTCCGTGAACATGACCTGGGCGGCCGAGGAGGCCTTGCGATAAACCTCTATGAGGGTGAAGATCTCCACACCCCAGTTGGTGGCAAAGCGCATCTTCTTCAAGAGATCCGAGTGAAACGCCACCTCCCCTGAGAGCTGGTAGTGGAACCCCAGGAGGAAGTCGATAAGCCGGATCATCTTTTCGTCCTTGCTCTCGGTGAACTTGCGCTTGAGGGTCAGGAGCAGAGGGTCGAGGAGCAGACGCTTGACCCGGCCGTACAGGGCGCGCTCTCGAGTGCGGGCGTAGTAGGCCTTGGAGAAGTCGTAGTTGAGTGTGACCACGGGGTAAAAAAGGCGGTCCAGCTGGACTCCTTGAAAGGTGCGTATGTCCGCGTCGATGAGCCCTATGGACTTGGCCCCCAGGGCCAGGGCGATCCCGAAGCTCAGGAACATGTTGCGACCCTTGCCAGGCTCCTGAATGTTGAATCCCGCCTCGGTCAGGTTTTCGTAAATGCCGGAAAACCCGGGTCCGTCGTTCCACTGGACCACATAGTTTCGAATGCCCCGGGCTCGAATGAGCCCGTGAAGGTTGCGGGCCTCCTCCTCTGTGGCCCGGTCCAGCCCGAAGATGATGTTGGAGAGGTACGAGGTGCCGGAGAGCTGCTTCAGTATGTTCTCGAAGACGGGGAGGTTGGCCGGGTCCGTGTACTCGGTGGCCAGGAGGGGGATGATCAGCACGGTCTTCTGCCACTTGGAGTGGAGCCGGAGCACGTTTTTCAGGTGCTTCCGGTCCTGTTTCCGAAGAATGTGGAACGTGGTGATTCGGCTGTGAGTCTGGCTGAAATCCGCCATGGCTCGCCCCTCCCTGCAAGGCCGCACCCTTTGACGGGCTTCACTCGAAGTTAGTGGAATCGGAAGGCATTGTCAATCACGTGCTTTGGAGGAAAACACAAGCTGCTCAAAACAGCCGTTTCTGGTCGGAGTCGATTGTGCTGCAGATCGGTTTCATGCCGAAGTGCTCGTAAGCCAGCCTCGTGGCCACCCGGCCTCGAGGTGTGCGTTTTAAAAAGCCCTCCTGAATGAGAAAGGGCTCGTACACATCCTCTATGGTGTCCTTTTCCTCACTGACCGCGGCCGAGAGGGTTTCCACTCCCACCGGGCCCCCCTCGAACTTCTCCATGATGGTGAGCATGATGTGACGGTCCATGCGATCCAGCCCGCGGTCGTCCACCTCGAGCATGGACAGGGCCTCCATAGCCACCTCCAGGGTGATGATGCCGTCGGCTCGGACCTGGGCGAAGTCCCTGACCCGTCGCAGCAGGCGGTTGCAGATGCGGGGCGTGCCCCGCGAGCGCCGGGCGATCTCATACGCGCCTTTATTCCGGGTAGGGATTTCCAGCAGGTGGGCTGATCGCAGGACGATCTCCTGGAGCTCTTCGGGCCGGTAAAAGTCCACTCGAAGGACCACCCCGAATCGGGCGCGGAGTGGCGGGGTCAACAGCCCGGTTCGGGTCGTGGCCCCCACCAGGGTAAAGGGGGGCAGAGGGATCTTCATGGTACGTGCCGAAGGCCCCTGCCCGATTATGATGTCCAGCTGGTAGTCTTCCATGGCGGGGTAGAGGATCTCTTCCACCACGTGGTTGAGTCGATGGATCTCGTCGATGAAGAGTACGTCGTGGGGTTCCAGGCTGGTAAGAATGGCGGCCAGGTCCCCGGGTCGCTCGATGACGGGTCCGGATGTGCTCTTGACGTTCACACCCAACTCGTGGGCGATGATGTGGGCCAGGGTGGTCTTTCCCAGTCCGGGGCTTCCGTGGAACAGGACGTGGTCCAGGGCCTCTGAGCGTCCGCAGGCCGCCTCGATGAAGATCCGCAGGTTCTTCTTGAGCTCCTCCTGCCCCACGTACTCGTCCAGGTTGGTGGGCCGCAGGTTGATCTCCGCCGGGACTTCGTCCGGCTGGGGTTCAGGGTCGATGATGCGCTCTTCCATGGGTCCTTTTGCGTTTTTTGCGGTTCAGGGTGTTAAGACAGCAGGCGCAGGGCCTCTCTGACCAGACCCTCCAGGTCACCCCCGCCTGTGCGCGCCCGGGCCCGGTCCACAGCCTGCCTGGCCGCCCGGGACGGGTATCCCAGGTTGACCAGGGCGGAGACCGCGTCATCCGAGGCGGCGCTCCGAACACCGCCGGGCTTCCCGGGTTCTTCTATCGGACCGTGCTCGGAGAGCAGGGCCATGGCCCGGTCCTTGAGCTCGAGGGCGATTCGCTCCGCGGTCTTTCTGCCCACGCCCGGGATGGTCTGGAGACGGGCGGCATCCCCCCCGGCCATGGCCTCGAGGAGCTCGCCCGGACCGATTCCGGACAGCACGTTCACCGCCAGCCGGGGCCCGATGCCGGAGACCGAGACCAGGAGCAGGAACACTGCCTTCTCCACGCGGGTGTAAAACCCGAACAGCGTTATGGCGTCCTCCCGGACGTTGGTGTGCACGTGAAGCGACACCTCGCCCTCGTCGGGAAGGGCATACAACGTGGACAGGGGTACGGTGACCTCATAGCCCACCCCGTGGTTCTCCACCACCACGGTGCGGGGAGTCTTCTCCAGCAGAGTGCCGCAGAGGTGGGCGATCATGGACCGGGTCCTTTCCGCACGTACAGGATCAAGGGCGTAACTCCGGCACGGCCGGGCCGAAGCGCTGAGTGTGGTGGTGGCAGATGGCTGCGGCCAGGGCGTCCGAGGTGTCGAGTGCGGGCTGGAAGTCGAGGCCCAGGATCCGTTTCACCATGGACCGGACCTGCTCCTTGGGGGCGCGCCCGTATCCCACCACCGATTGCTTGATCTCGGCCGCAGAGTACTCGTGGACGCGGACCCCGCACTCCACGGCCGCCACCAGGGCCGCGCCCCGGGCATGGCCGATTTTGAGGGCGCTCTTGGCATTCTTTGCAAAGAAGACGTCCTCGATGGACATCTCGGCGGGCTCATGACGGCGCATCAGGTCCACCAGACCGCGGAACACGCCGTGAATCCTCTCACATAACGGGGTGTTTTTGGACAGGCGGATCAACCCCGCGTCCACGCAGCGAAGCCGGCGTTGGGATTTTTCCACCAGGCCGTACCCGGTGACCACGGAGCCCGGGTCCACGCCCAGCACGAGCATCAGCCCATGGCCTCCATGACGTCGTCCGGAATGTCGAAGTTGGCGTACACGCGGTTGACGTCTTCGGCCTCCTCGAGGGCCTCCATCAGGTTGAGCATCTGCTGGGCCTGCTTGCCTTCCAGTTCGACCGTGTTCTGAGGGATCATGCTGACTTCCGCCATGCCGTAGGTCAGCCCGGCGTCCTCGATGGCCTTGCGCACAGGCTCGAACTCCGCCGGTTCTGTGATGACCTCGAAGGTGGTGCCCTCTTCCTTGACGTCTTCCGCTCCCGCTTCCAGGGCCAGGTCCAGGAGGCTCTCTTCATCCACCCCCTCCCGGTCCAGCACGATGAGGCCCTTTTTATTGAAGATCCAGGCCACACAGCCCGGCTCTCCGATGCTTCCCCCGTGTCGATCCATGATGTGCTTGAGCTCGGCCACGGCCCGGTTCTTGTTGTCCGTGAGGCACTCCACCAGGACGGCCACCCCGCCCGGGCCGTAAGCCTCGTAGGCGACCTCTTCGTAGTTCACGCCTTCCAGCTCACCGGTCCCTTTTTTCACGGCCCGCTCGATGTTCTCCTTGGGCATGTTTTCCGCCTTGGCCGAGGCAATGGCCGTCCTCAACCGCGGGTTGGAGTCCGGGTCTCCGCCCCCCATACGGGCGGCCACGGTTATTTCCTTTATGAGCCTGGTGAAGATCCTCCCCCGTTTGGCGTCGGCGGCCCCTTTCTTGTGCTTGATGGTGCTCCATTTCGAATGACCGGACATGGGTTTCCTCCTGGTCGTGATTTCGCAGGGGCGTTGCCCTTGTTGACGTTGTATGGCAAGGTGACGTGATTTTCTACGAATCTTCTTTCCGGCGTCTCAAGGCCAGCAGGTAGATCTCCCGGCTGCCTTTTCGAACGGCCTTCGGGCGGATGAAGGCCACCTTTCTGAAGGACCGGGCAAGCTCCCGCCTCAAATCCTGTACCTCTGCCCCCTCGAACACCTTGCACAGGAAGTGGCCTTCGGGGCGCAGGAGGACCCGGGCCACACCGAGAGCCGCGCGAACCAGCTCTGCGGAGCGGCCGGCGTCGGCCGTTTTGACCCCGGTGGTCTTGGGGGCCAGATCACTGATCACGAGATCCCGGACACCAACATCCTCCAGGAGGAGAAGCGGATCGAGGTCTTGCACATCCCCGTGAATAAACCGGAAGTTGGGCGCTGAGAGTCTCTCGGGTACGCTGAGATCCACACCGACGACATGCCCGCGGGGTCCCGCCTTTTTCAAAGCATACTGCGTCCAGGAGCCCGGGGAGCAACCCAGGTCGAGGAGGCGTGCGCCTGGTGGAATGAGACGGTGTTTGCGATCGATCTCCTCGAGCTTGTAGACAGACCTCGCCAGCCATTTCTCCCTCCTGGCCCGGCGCGCGTAATGGTCGTTCCAGGTGTCGGCCTTTGTCATGACGCTTCGCTCTTGGGATGTACCTGAAAAGATGCGATTATGGATTATCATATCCCCCGGGGCAATGCAAAAGAATTTGAAAATCCGGAAGGGTGAATCTGCCGGTTGGACAAACGAGTCGTGCGCTGTTATAGAGGACGGAAGACAAGAAACAGACCCCCGGAGTTACCCGGGTCCATTTGCAACCTGCCACCAGACCTGTTTCCATGATCACCCAGATTTACGAAATCCAAACGCCCCAGGAGGCCGAACGGTGCATAGAGCTCGGTGTGGACCGCATAGGCAGCGTGCTCCTATCGCAAGACGAGTGGAAACAGCCCGGTATTCGCCAGGTGATCCGGCTCTCCGAGGGCAGCGGTGCGCGCAACAGCTTGATTCCTCTCTTTTCCTCACAGGACACCCTCTACCGGGCCCTGGACTATTACCGGCCGGATTTCGTGCATTTCTGCGAGACCTTGACCGACGGACAGGGCCGATCCCTGGACCTGGATCCGTTCCTCGAGCTCCAGGCCCGTCTAAAGGGCCGGTTTCCAAGGGTGGGCATCATCCGTTCCATTCCAGTCCCTCAAGAGGGCCACGGCCGTGAAAAGTTCCCCACCCTCGAGATCGCCGAGAGCCTGGAGCCTGTGAGCGACTGCTTTCTCACGGACACCTGGCTGGGCAGGGAGCCGGTGGAGGGCTACATCGGCATCACAGGCCGGACCGGCGACCGGAACCTCCTTCGCGGGCTGGTCACCCACAGCCGGATTCCGGTGATTCTGGCCGGTGGGCTCTCTCCGGAAAACGTCCACTCCTTTCTTGTGGATACTCGGCCGGCCGGGGCGGACAGCTGTACCCTGACCAATGCGGTGGACGAGCAGGGCCGGCCGATTCGTTTCCGAAAAGACTTTGCCAAGGTTCGGGCGTTTGTCCAGGAAGTGCGCAGGGCGGCCCGCAGCATTTCCGATCCCCGCAGCCCATAAACCGCTTCGGGCGGTTTCAAAAAGAGGAACCCTTCCCATGACATGTCGGCAAAGGATCGGACCGCTTCTGCAATGGGTGTTTTTCCTTGACACTTCAGAGGGCATTGTCTATAGTCCGCTCGCGGAATGCATCGGATATCAATTGGATTTTTGAAAACATATTAGACGGTTGGCGTATCATTTTTCCCCCATGGCGCTCGAAGAACTGCTCTTAGAAAAACAGGGAGTCATTCAGGACCGCTGGCTCAAGGCGGTGCTGGAGAGTTATCCTCCCGATTCCCGACGCTTTTTCAAGAAGCAGAAGGACGAGTTCGCCAACCCGGTGGGCCATACCTTTTCCACGGAGCTCGAACCCCTTTTCCAGGAGATCGTCCGGCCGTCGAATCCGGAACGCCTCAGGGCCTCCCTGGACCGGATCCTGCGTATTCGGGCGGTTCAGGAATTTTCCCCCTCCCAGAGCCTTGCCTTCCTTTTTCTGTTGAAGCCGATCGTTCGGGATCTGGTCCAGGCCAAGGCCGGGAATCAGGATCTGGGCCGCGAGCTGGATGCCCTGGACATGCGGATCGATCAGGCCGTGCTGGTGGCTCTAGACGTATTCATGACCTGCCGTGAGAAAGTCTACATGATCAGGGCCGATCAAATGAAGAATCAGGTCTCCGCACTTCTTCGAAGGGCGGGGCTGATCAGCGAGGTTCCCTCGTGGGATGCCGCTTCTGAGCGAGGCGGCGGGAATCCTCCAGTGAATCCAACTTGAAACGAGGTGGCAGTCAATGAACTTTGTGGTCAGCATCGTGTTCTCAGGTGCCGTGGTCACCCTGCTCGCCCTGATTCCCTGGGTGGGTGTGGGGGCCCTTGATCTGCGGGTTCTGTTCGGAGTCGTGATCCCCTATGCGGCGGTGATCATCTTCTTCGTCGGGCTCGTGGCCAAGGTCATCGGGTGGGGGCGATCGCCCGTGCCCTTTCGAATTCCCACCACCGCCGGGCAGCAGTGGTCCCTTCCCTGGATCAAGCCGAATCGAATCGACAATCCCAAAGGAAACGCGGGCGTGGTGCTCCGCATGGCCTTTGAGGTGCTGCTTTTTCGATCTCTGTTTCGGAACACGCGCATGGAGTTCCGCAACGGCCCCAGGATCACCTACGAGTTCGAGAAGTGGTTGTGGCTGTTTGCCCTGCTTTTTCACTACGCGTTTCTGGCAGTGATCCTTCGGCACCTGCGCTTTTTTACCGAACCGGTTCCGTTTTTCGTGACCCTGGTGGAAAAGCTGGACGGCTTCATGCAGCTGGGGGTGGCGCCCTTCACCGGGTATCAGCTGCCCGGCCTCATGCTCAGCGGGGTGGCTTTGCTGGCGGGCGTGGGCCTTCTCTTCCTGCGACGCCTCCTATCGTCCCAGATTCGCTACATTTCCCTGCCCTCGGACTACTTCCCCCTGTTCTTGATCGGGGCGATCGGTTTCACCGGTGTGTTGATGCGCTACCTGCTCAAGGTGGACATCGTGGCGGCCAAGGAGCTCACCATGGGACTGGTGAGCTTCCATCCCACCGTACCTGAGGGCATAGGGGTTCTGTTCTACATTCACCTGTTCCTGGTGAGCGCGCTCTTTGCCTACTTTCCTTTCAGCAAGCTCGTCCACCTGGGAGGCGTGTTTCTGAGCCCCACGCGGAACCTGGCCAATAACAGCCGGGCCGTCCGGCACGTCAATCCCTGGGGCTACCCCGTCAAGACCCACACCTACGAAGAGTACGAGGATGAGTTCCGGGACAAGATGGTGGAGGCGGGACTGCCGGTGGACAAGATGCCCGAAACCCAGGAAGAAGCCTCCGAAGAAGAGACTGGAGAAAAGGAGTAGTCATGGCTGACCTTCCCAAACCCCAAGAGCTCGTCCAGATAGATCATGCGCCGTCCCTGCACAAGGGGTGGCTGGGATGGATGGACGCCCCCGTGGACATCCGTCCGGGCATCGCCCTGTACGGCGGCAAGCCGGCGAGCCTCGAGTACGTGGGCATGCCCAATCCGCGGGAATGGAACCCGATGGATGAGGACTGGAAGCTTCCCGACAACTGGAAGGAGATCATCCTGGACGGTCTGCGGGAGCGGATAGACCGGTTCCGGTCCCTCAAGCTCTTTATGGACATTTGCGTGCGATGCGGCGCGTGTGCGGACAAGTGCCACTTCTTCATCGGCGGCGGCGACCCCAAGAACATGCCGGTGCTGCGTGCGGAGCTCCTGCGCTCGGTTTACCGCAAGGAGTACACCACGGCCGGCAAGCTCATGGGCAAGATCGCCGGGGCCCGCGAGCTGACCTACGATGTGCTCAAGGAGTGGTGGTACTACTTCTTTCAATGCACCGAGTGCAGGCGCTGCTCTCTCTTCTGCCCCTATGGCATCGACACGGCCGAGATCACCATCGTGGGCCGGGAGCTCCTCAACCTGATCGGGCTCAACGTGGACTGGGTGGCGGCTCCGGTGGCCAACTGTTACCGCACGGGAAACCACCTCGGGATTCAGCCCCATGCCTACAAGGACATGATCGACTTCTTCTGCGAGGACATCGAAGAGGTCACCGGCGTTCAGATGAATCCCAGCATGAACCGCAAGGGCGCGGAAATTCTCTTTATCACGCCCTCGGGCGACGTGTTCGCAGACCCCGGAACGTACACGGCCATGGGCTACCTCATCCTGTTCCACTATCTGGAGCGCCTGGGTCTGGACATCACCTGGAGCACGTATGCGAGCGAGGGCGGAAACTTCGGGTTCTTCACCAGCCACGAGATGGCCAAGCGGCTCAACGCCAAAATGTATGCCGAGGCCGAACGCCTGGGGGTGAAGTGGATTCTCGGTGGAGAGTGCGGCCACATGTGGCGGGTCATTCACCAGTACATGGACACCTTCAACGGCCCTGCCGATCACCTGGAGGAGCCGGTCTCACCCCTCACCGGAACCAAGTTCGAGAACGCCGCGTCCACCAAGATGGTCCACATCACGGAGTTCACCGCGGACCTGATCAAGAAAAACAAGCTCAAGCTGGACAAGAGCCGCAACGACAACCTGGTGGTGACCTATCACGACTCCTGCAATCCCGCCCGGGGCATGGGGCTTCTGGAAGAGCCCCGCTACGTGATCAGGAACATCTGCAACAACTTCTATGAGATGCCCGAGAACACCATTCGAGAACAGACCTTCTGCTGCGGAAGCGGTGCCGGGCTGAATGCGGGCGAGGACATGGAGCTGCGAATGCGCGGCGGGTTGCCCCGAGCCAATGCCGTGCGGCACGTTCACGAGAAGCACGGTGTCAACATGCTGGCCTGCGTCTGCGCCATTGACCGGGCGGCCTTTCCGGATCTCATGCAGTACTGGGTGCCGGAGGTGGATGTCACCGGAGTCCACGAGATGGTCGGGAATGCCCTAATCTTGGACGGGGAGAAGAAGCGGACCACGGATCTGCGCGGAGAGCCGCTCCCCGGCATGGAGGAGGAAGAGGATGTATGACGGTGGCAAGATCATAACCGGGCTTGTGATCGGATTGGCCCTCCTGCTGTTCCCGTTTTTTTATACGGCCGGAAAGGCGGCCAAGGCTCCGGAGCGTGAGCTTACGGCCGAGGCCAAAGAGGCGGGAGAGTGCATCGAGGACACCGACTTCATGGTGACCGGACACATGAAGATGCTCGATGAGTGGCGGGACGAAGTCGTTCGGAGTGCGGACCGGTTTTACACGAGCACCAGTACCGGCAAGGTTTACGAAAAGAGCCTGCAGCTTACCTGTATGGAATGCCACTCCAACAAGACCAAGTTCTGCGACAGGTGCCACGACTACGCAGACGTGGACCCCTTTTGCTGGGATTGTCACATCGCACCGAAGGAGAGTGAGTGATGGGCGTCAACAGACGGGAATTTTTGAAGACCACCGGGCTTCTCGCCCTGGTGGGCCTGGGGGGAAAGACGGCCTTCGAGCTGCTGGCCCCCGGCGAGTTGGAAGCCCGAGAAGTGCCCCTTGGCCAGGGGCGGAAGTGGGGCCTGGTCGTGGACATGCACAAGATGGACGAGTCCCTGATGGACAAGTGCATTAAGGCTTGCCATCGCTTTCACAACGTCCCCAGCATCGGGAATACCAAGGAGGAGGTCAAGTGGCTCTGGAAGGAGACCTACCACCACTCTTTTCCCGGCCGGGAGAACGAGTATCTCAGCGAAGAGATCGAGGAGATGAACTTCCTCCTGCTCTGCAACCACTGCACCAATCCTCCCTGCGTGCGGGTCTGCCCGACCAAGGCCACCTTCAAGCGTGAGGACGGTATCGTGGTCATGGACATGCACCGGTGCATAGGGTGCCGGTTCTGCATGGCCGCATGCCCTTATGGGTCCAGGAGCTTCAACTGGGGGGATCCTCGAAAGGCCCCGGAAGCACTGAACCCCGGATTCCCCTGGAACGAGGAGTATCCCACCCGCGGCATGGGGGTGGTGGAAAAATGCAATTTCTGCGCGGAGCGCCTTGCCAAAGGCCAGTGGCCGGCCTGTGTGGAGGCGGCGGCCGAGGAGGTCGAAGGCGCCCTGGTGTTCGGGGACCTGGCCGATCCCGACTCGGAGGTGCGTGAGGCGCTTCGAGAGAAGTACACCATCAGGCGGAAACCCGAGCTTGGCACGGGACCGAACGTTTTCTACGTGATATGAGGTCGTTATGCTAGAGAAGACAATTCGAGGAAGTCAGGCGTACTGGGGATGGTTGGTCTTCTTGCTCGTGCTCATGGGCATCGGGTTCGGCACTTACCTCTACCAGTTCTTCGAAGGCCTGAAGATCACCGGCATGAGCAGGGACGTGTCCTGGGGGTTCTACATCGCCCAGCTGACCTACCTGGTCGGCGTGGCCGCGGGAGGCGTGATGGTGGTCCTGCCCTACTACCTTCACGACTACAAGGCCTTCGGCCGCATCACGATCCTGGGGGAGTTCCTGGCCATCGCCGCGGTCATCATGTGCATGCTTTTCGTGTTCGTGGATGTGGGTCAGCCGACGCGCATCATGAACGTGATCGTTCATCCCACGCCCAACTCCATCCTGTTCTGGGATATGACCGTCTTGAGCGTGTACCTTCTCCTGAACATCGTCGTGGGATGGAATGTCCTGAGCGCAGAACGAAAAGGGATTCACTATCAGAAATGGGTCAAGGTGCTGGCGTACATATCCATTCCCTGGGCCTTCAGCATTCACACGGTCACGGCGTTTCTGTACGCAGGTCTTCCCGGCCGACACTACTGGCTCACGGCGATCATGGCCGCGCGTTTTCTGTCCTCGGCCTTTGCCGCCGGACCTGCGCTGCTGCTGCTGCTATGCCTGATCGTGCGCAAGGTGAGCCGGTTCGATCCGGGTAAGGACGCCATCAGGACACTGGGCGGCATAGTGGCCTATGCGTTTATCATAAACGTCTTTTTTTATCTGCTCGAGCTGTTCACCGCCTTCTACAGCCAGATCCCCGGCCATATGCACGCCATCCAGTTCCTCTTCTCCGGTCTGGAAGGCTACAGCTACCTGGCGCCGTGGATGTGGACCGCGACCGCGGTTGCTGTGGTGGCGCTGATTCTGCTGATTGTGCCGGCCACACGGCGCAAGGAGGATACCCTGGCCGTGGCTTGTGTGGCGGTAATCGTCAGCACGTGGATCGACAAGGGCCTCGGCCTGATCATCGCCGGCTTCACTCCCAACCCGTTCGAGCGGGTGACGCCTTACTGGCCCACCGCGCCGGAGATGGCCATCTCCATCGGGGTCTTTGCCACAGGGTTCTTCATCCTCACCCTGCTCTACAAGATGGCGGTGGGGGTCAAGGAGGAGGCGGCCGGGATTTCTTAGGCGTGAGCCAAGGACCTTTGCCAAAAACAGCTTGACATGGTGACCCGCCTCTGTTACATCGACCGTGGCTTGATTGGGCAAGGAGTGAATTTAAGACACATAAGTTCTTGGATTCTTGAATCAATTGCAAATATGGGAGGAACAGGACATGGGTTACGAAGTTGTAGTAGACAAGGACAAATGCGAAGGCTGCGAAGAGTGCGTGGAAGTGTGCCCCGTGGATGTGTATGAAATAGTGGATGGAAAGGCCGAGCCGGTGAACGCTGAAGAGTGCCTGGGGTGCGAGAGCTGTGTCGAGGTCTGTGATCAGGAAGCCATCACCGTCACTGAGGTGTAATCGATCCTCTCCCCGGTATGCTGTGATACGATCGAAAAAACAAAACGCCCTGCCCCATGGGACAGGGCGTTTTTTTGTGAGGCATAACCGTTTAGTGGCAGGCGGTGATCATTAGGCGGGCCAGGTACGTCTGGAACAGGAAAGGGCCGCTTTTTCTTAGAAAAAGCGACCCTTTCCAATCGAATCTACAGTCGGTTGAGAATATACGGCTTACTCGTGACAGTCGTTGCACTTTCTGAAAGGCGCGCCTTTTTTGCCTTCCTTGAAAGCGTCCTTGTGGCAATCCTTGCAATTCTTATGGAACGCCAGCTGGAGCTTCTTGGCGTTGCCTTTGCTTTCATTGTAGTCGTGGCACTCGTAGCATTTCTGGACCGGATCGCCTTCCTTCCAGACATTTTCGCCATCCTCGAACACATGATGGCAGTCTGCACAAGCCACGCCATACTCTTCCACGTGCTTCTTGTGGGTCAGCTTCACAGGTCCCTTTTTGTCCGAGGTGTACCCATCGTTGTCAATGATCACCTCATCAGGGGATTCGGTGCAATCCTCGGCGGTCAGCATACCCACCGTTCCAAAGAATACACCCACCATCACGACCAGCATCAGGTTAAACATACGACTCTTCATCTAACGTAGCACCTCCTTTCTTGGTTTCTTGCCCGCACCTAGGGCTTATTGACTCGATTTTGTCCGCCTTCGGCATTCGACCAAAGGTTCTTATATCATAGTTAACAACCAAAACGCTTGTCAAGGACGAATGCTCGAACCAGGGCCGAATTGCTCAGGGTTCAGGCTGTAGGGTCTTCGTCCTCATGTTCAAAAAGGGTGCTCACCGCCTCGCGAAGAACGCGAAGAGAGGCCAGGGCCTCCTCCTCGTCTATGCGATGGATGGCAAAGCCCGCATGCACGATCACGTAGTCCCCGACCCGGGCGTCTTCCTGGAGAAGAAGGCTCACGTGTTTCCGCGTGCCTTCCATGTCCACGAGGCCCATGTCGTTGTCAATGTGGATGATTTTCGCAGGAATGGCAAGACACATCCCCTTGGCCTCCTTTTTCCACAGGGGTAACCCCCAATCGCTCCAGCTCCTCGAGTACCGAACCTATCAGGGGGGCTACAGCCGCCTGCACCGGAGGTGAAAGCTCGAGGCTCATGGACTCGATGTCTTCGGGTTCTACGCCCAGGATCACGGTCTCCGGATGGTGATCCAGCGCCGGGAGCACCGAGAGGGTCTCCAGAAGGTCCACCTGGTGAAGCGAGTTCTTGGCGTACAATCGTCTGGGAACCTCTTCTCCTTCCAGGCGGACCAGGGTTCCGGGCGCTTTGCGGTTCCGAATGGCGTCCACCACAATGAGGTGGTCGGTTTCAGACACGACCCCCAGAAGGCGCAGACCCAGGACGCCGCCGTCCACGATGGAGACGTTCCGGGGAAACACGTATCGCTCGAGCAGGTGTTCCACCACTCGAACGCCAACCCCCTCGTCCCGAAACAGGAGGTTCCCCACCCCCAGAACGGTGATTCGTCTCGGTTCTGCAGCCGCTTCCATGCCTTCCATCACCACCGGGCCTCACTGGATATTAAAGGACGAATCAATGATTGAGCGTTTCGAAAACGGGCTCATCTTTGACGAATTCGTAAAAAACTGTATTCTCTCACAAAGACGCAAAGACGCTAAGAAAAGACCTTCTGATCCAGGCTTTATTTTGTTTACAACCATGGGGATAGGGTCGGGCCCCGGTGACAAAGAAATCTAGCACGGGCATGGTCCTGTTGCAAGGCAAAGGTTATCAAATAGATTTGAGGTTGGGTTGCGGGCGATGGCCCGCCTTAGCGGCTCCGCGCTAGCCGCCGGGAGTGTCATAACGCTCCACGCGGTTCTTACCCTTTTCCTTGGCCCGGTAAAGGGCCTGGAAGGCCAATTGGATCAGCTCTTCAGCAGACTCCATGACCTGGGGGTTCATGGCGACGCACCCTATACTGGCAGTCACGTAGATCGGCGGGACATTGTTCGTGAAGGGGGTCCCGGCAAGACGTTTTCGAAACCGCTCACAGGCGGTCCGGGCCTTGGAGCCGGCGCTGTTAACCAGGAAGAAGGCGAACCGCTGTCCGCTGTACCGGCATGATACGTCGCTCTTTCGAAGATGACCTTGCATGAAGGCTCCCACCTCGGCCAGGACGCGGTCTGCGGTCTCCCAACCCACGGCGCGGTTGATCTCGGCAAAGTCGTCCAGGTCCAGAAGGCAAAGCGAAAACGGGGATTCATACCGCCGGGCCCGTTCGATTTCCAGGTTCAGGGCGTTCATGAAGGGCTCGCGAAGAAGCAGGCCTGTAAGGCCGTCTGTCACGGAGGTGTCGGTAAAGAATTGAGTGGCCCGCTCCAGCCTGTCGCAGACAACGGACATGAGGTTGAAAAAAAACCGCTGGGCTGTGGGCGGATAGAGCCAGTGGAGCCTGCGGATCATTCGGTCGTTTATTTGAAGGAGCTCCGAGGGCCGGGTTGCAATCACCGTGGCGGAGCGCTCGCAGGAGCGGACCATGCCCATCTCGCCCACCGTCTCCCCGGGGCCGAGGGTGGCGATCCGCCGCCGCGTCCCGCCAGGCCCTTTCCCCGCCCCATTGTCGAGCATGTCCACCACCTCCAGCTCTCCGGACACCAGGGCGTACATGGAGTCGCTCATCTGCCCTTTGTGAAACAGGGCGTCGCCGGTCTTGCAGGTGTGCAGGGCTCCGGCCATGAGAATGTAGTGGACCTGGTTTCTCGAGAGGCCGTCGAAAAGCGGCATTCCTTTCTGGGGGTCCTTGCCGAGCTTGATTCGAAGTAGGTCCCACACGGTCACCAGCTCCACCCGCGTCATGAGGGAGGGGAGCACGATCAGGTCCGCCACCAGGGCGGAGGCCATGGTGATCATCATCAGCAGGCCGAACACGGCCGTGGGCTGGAAGTGGGAGAAGGTCAGCACAAAAAAGCCCAGCCCCACGGTGAGCGTGGTGCACATGATGGGCCGGCCCACGCTGCGCACGGTGTCTCGAAGCGCCCGATCCTTGTCCAGATCCTTTTTGAACTCCCGGTTGTACCGCACGAGATAGTGGATGGTGTCGTCCACGGCCAGTCCTATGGCGATGCTGGCGATCAGGCTGGTGGCCATGGAGAGCTCTATGTCGAGCCACCCCATGAGACCGAAGTTCATGACCAGGGGAAAGCAGTTGGGCACGATGGCGATCAGCCCGACCTTGCCGGAGAGGAACAGCACGAACATGATGGCGAAAATCAGGACCAGGGTGAGGCTGAGGCTCTTGATCTGCCCATGGGTCAGCAGGCGACTGCTTTGGGAGATGACCATGCCGAATCCGGTGACGTGAAACTCGAAGGCCTCGGGCAGCCTTGTGCGGAGGTAATTCTCAATGTCCTCCTGCAGCTCGAGAAACCGTTCGCTGCCGGCTATGTGGGTGCGCAGAAGGATGTTCGCCTTGGAAAGGTCCTCGCTCATGAATCGCTCGAACATGTCCGGGCCCAGCATGGTCTTGAAGTTGTTCATGCCCATGCGGACCTCGAACCCTTCCTTCGGCAGGGTGTAGGCCTCCGGCCGATACTGGTTGCCCGCGTACTGGACCAGTTTGAAATAGTCTGCAAACGAGATGGTCTTGTCCACGCCCTCCTGCTCTCGAAGAAAGGTCGCCACCTCCTCGAGGAGCTGCAGGTGTTCCGGGTCTTCGAAGTAGTCTGCAGTGCCGCTGTCCAATACGACATTGAGGGGAAAGCTGCCGGCCAGGTCCTGGTAGATGTCGTGGAAATTGCGGCTGATCTCGGTGTCGGCCTTGAAGTACCCCACCGGATTGGTCTCCACGCGGATTTGAAAGACCCCCACCAGGGCGATCAAGGCCAGGATGGAGACGATGGACAGGGTCCACCGCTGGTGCTCGAGATTGAGCCGAACCACAGTGTGAAGAATCCGGTCGAGAAGCCCGGTACAGGACGATTCGTCCGAAGGCTCCGTCTGTTTGGGCGCGGGAATCAGCGAGAGAACCGCCGGAAGCACCACCAGGATGATCCCCAGCATGCACCAGATTCCGAAGCAGGCGAACAGGGCGAACTCTCGAATGGACTGGATGCGGTTCAGAAGAAGGGATGCGAGTCCGATGGTGGTGGTCACCACGGCCAGGGTGGTGGGAAAGGACAGCCGCTCGAAGCAGGCGATGACGGCCTCCCGCGGAGAGTCATGCTCCTGGAAAGACTCCAGGTATTCCGGAAACACATACATGCAGTAGGCGGTGCCCACGGCGATGATGAAAATGGGGACGATCATGGTGAGCATGGACAGGGCAACCCCGGTCCAGGCCATGAGCCCGAAGGTCCAGGTCAGGGCCAGGAGCACGCTTCCGGCCGGGATCAGAATCCCGCGGAGGTTTCGAAAACAGAGAAACAGGATTCCGGCGATGACCAGGAAGGTCAAGGGCGGAAGGCGGCGGAAGTCCGCTTCCGTGTACTCGGCCAGGGCCTTGGAGACCAGGGGCATTCCGATCTGATACAGAGAAAGGCCGTTTTTGCGGGCGTTGATAAGGTCTTCCACGTCCTGAATCACCGGGGATTTTTGTTCCATATCCTCTAGGACCAGGCTGATGACCGTGGCGGTGTGGTCCTCGGAGACCAGGTTTCGAACGAATAGGTCCACCGGCTGAAGGGCCTTTTTGAAAGCGGGCACATCCCACTTTCCTGTTACGTCCATGTCCTGTTTGATGCCGGGCAGGCTGATGACCCGGCGGATGCTCGAAAGCTCGGCCAGGGATTCGGCCAGGGTCTCCACCTCTCGAAAAGTCCTGGGATCGAACACGTCCTCGGCCCGAACGACCACCAGGATGATCTCCTCGGACCCGAACTGCTTTTTGAAGGCCTCATAGGTCCGTGTAGCGGGCAGATCCTCTATGGCCATGTCGTAGATGGAGGTCTCTACTCGAAGGGACGGAAGACGCCACGCCAGAAGACCGGTCAGCAGGGCGACGAGGAAGAGGACCACAAAGGGGTGTTGAACGGCAAGTCGAAGTCGCCTGGCGCAGATTCGGTCCTGCTGCGGGCGGCTCATGAGCCTGACTCCAGGAGGATGGAAGAGGAACTGCCGCCTCTCCCCGGTAACCAGGGGAGAGGCGGCAGCCGGAGTTTTCGATCAGACGACACGGATTTTGTAGACTTCGTTGGAGTCCGGGTCGATCACATGTACACCGCAGGCGATGCAGGGGTCGAAGGAGTGAACGGTTCGCAGGACCTCCAGAGGACGCTTGGGATCGGCGACCGGGGTCCCGATGAGGGATTCCTCCACCGGTCCCAGCTTACCCCCTTTGCAGCGGGGACCCAGGTTCCACGTAGAGGGTACCACATACTGATAGTTCTTGATCTTCTTGTTCTCGATCTCGATCCAGTGCCCGAGGGATCCGCGGGCCACGTCGTTGAGACCCACGCCCATGCCGCTGTCCGGCATTTCCCAGGACTGGTAGGTCTTGGTCTTGCCGTTCTTCAGGTTGCCCACCAGCTCCATGACCCAGCCTTCCATGGCATCCCCGATGGCCACGGTCTCCAGTCCCCGGGCCGCGGTCCGGCCCAGGGTGGAGAAGAGGGCCGTAACCGGAACGTCCAGCTTCTTGAGGGTGCTGTCCACCAGGGCCTTGATCTCGGGCTTGCCCTTGGCATAGGCCACGAGCACACGGGCGAGCGGGCCGACCTCACAGGCTTCCCCGTCGTAGCGAGGGGCTTTTATCCATGAGTACCGGTCGTTGGTATCGTACTCTCCGTGCTGCGGAGCGGTTTCGCCCTTATGCGGGTGTCTGGCGTTGTCACCCTTGTACCAGGAGTGGGCCACGTGCTCGGTGACCTGCTCCTGCTGGGCCATCTTCACGCCGGCCAGGTCGCGGTTCATGACCACGCCGCGGGGCATGAACAGGCTGTCGGGCTCCTGGTCCGATTCGGGCAAATCTCCCCAGGCCAGGAAGTTGGTGGTGCCGCCGATCGCCCCCCAGTCCTTGTAAAAGGAGGCCACGGCGAGGATATCCGGGATGTACACGTTCTTGACGAAATCCTGGGTCTCCTTCCACAGATACAGGAACTCCGCGATGTTGTCCGGGGTCAGGTCCTTTACGCAGGTGACGCCGCCCACGGCCAGGCTCTGGAGGTGGGGGTTCTTGGCACCGAACACCGCATGCATCTTGGCCGTCTTGGCCTGAAGCCGCAGGGCCTCGATGTAGTGCGAGGCAGCCATGAGGTTGGCCTCGGGGGGCAGCTTGTAGGCTGAGTGGCCCCAGTAGGCGTTGGAGAACGGGCCCAGCTGACCGCTGTCCACAAAGGTCTTGATACGCTGCTGGACGTTCTGGAAGTAGTTGGCACCGCCCCAGGGGGCGTTGCTCACGTTGTCGGACAGGGTGGCGGTCTTTTTGGGATCGGCCTTGAGTGCACTGACGATATCCACCCAGTCCAGGGCGTGCAGGTGATAGAAGTGAACGATGTGGTCGTGCTGGAACTGCGCGCCGTGCAGAAGGTTTCTAATAATTCGGGCGTTTTCAGGGATCTTCACGCCCACCGCGTCCTCAACGCAACGAATGGAGGCGAGGTAGTGCGTGTAGGTGCAGACCCCGCAGGAACGCTGGGTAAAGAGCGGTGCGTCCCGGGGATCGCGGCCCTGAAGAATGATTTCTATGCCGCGGAACATCTGCCCGGAGCTCCAGGCGTTGACCACCTTGCCTCCGGCCACCTCGACCTCGATTCGAAGGTGGCCTTCGATTCGAGTAATCGGATCGATCGTGATTCTCTTGGCCATATCGTCTCCTCTCGTTCTCCTGGTTGTCGGATGGGGAACGTTCGATCAATCGGATCGCCCCGGTCTAGGATTCCTCGAAAAAGGGCGACATATCGTCCCAGAATCCGGGCTCGCTGCACCCGATGCACGGGTGTCCGGCCTGAATCGGCCAGCTGGTCCCGCCGTTGAACTTGACTATGGGGCAGTTGTTGTAAGTGCTCGGCCCTTTGCAGCCCACCTTGTAGAGGCAGTATCCCATGGCCGCCTCTTCGGAGCCGAACTCCTCCACATACTCGTCCATCTCGTAGTGGGACCGCCTGGGGCACTGATCGTGGATGGTTTTTCCGTAGGCGAAAAGGGGCCGGTTGGCCCAGTCCAGCTCGGGCAGCTTTCCCAGCAGGAGATAGTTGACGATTGTACCGACAAAGTTGACCGGGTTGGGGGGGCAGCCGGAAACGTTCACCGTGGAGATGCCCAGGGCGTCTCCCACGCCCTTGTATCCGCCCGGGTTGGGTGCGGCCGCCTGGACCCCGCCGAAGCAGGCGCAGTTTCCGATGCACACCGTGGCTGCGGCCTTGGAGCACACCTCCTTGCCGATATCGAGAAACGTCCGGCCGCCGATCTTGCCGTAGGCCCCGTCGTACTTCGTGGCTATGGCGCCTTCCACCACGCAGATAAACTTGCCTTCGTACTTCTTGACGGCGGCGTGGAGGGTGTCTTCGGCCTGATGCCCGGCCGCGGCCATGATGGTTTCGTGGTACTCGATGGAAAGGATCTCGAGAACGAGTTCATCGATCCAGGGATACATGGACCGCAGGACGGCCTCGGAGCAGCCGGTGCACTCTGCAAAGTGCAGCCACACCACCGGTGGTCGCTGCTTCGGGGCGGCGAACACCTCCGCCACCTTGGGGACGAACGACGAAGAGAGACCCATGGTTGCGGTCAAGAAGCCGCAATACCTCATGAAGTCCCTTCGTGAGACCCCCTTTTCCGCTAGCCTCTCATAGAACCCCTTTTCCTCTTTCATTGGCACCTCCATGATGCTGGTTTTGGGTGGCCCGCATATTTTTCTGGACCCTGTCTATATAAATATGAAAGAGGTTGGTTTGTCAATGGCTTTTTGGCTTTGGACAAGGCCGGGGCGTGTCTTTTCGAGTCTCGAAGATGCATGGTTCGGTTTGGCCGCTTTAGCCTGGTTTTTTCTATGCGGTCTTTACGGCTTGGACTTGGAGCGCAATTTTGATTTTCTTCGAGGCCATTATTGTTGACGAATTCGTAAAAACCGCATCCTCTCGCAAAGACGCAAAGACGCTAAGAAAAAACCTTTAATATCAATCAGTTCGCTTTGCGGACTTTGCGTCTTGGCGCGAAAATTCGACTTTTTGCAAGCCCGTCCTTGTTGAAATTCAATCCTGGAAAAAATAAGGTGGCTCGATACGGTTTCGCAAAAAAAACTGCGCAATTACTGATTGAGACCTGAATTGAGCGATTGTCGAGTTTGCCGAAGATGCAAGGAAGAGGGTGCTTCGCTATACTCTGGTATGCGAAGCACCTGATGACGCCGCAGATTCGGTAAAATCGGCAATCCCGAAGGGTTTTAAATTGCAGTTTTTTTCGAAGAAGCGCATGCATGTAAAAGGTGATGCTCAAACCGGCCCTCTTTAATGACAAGCCCTTGATATATTAAGTGTTTTTTCGATAGGCTGCAATTTGAAACGCTCAATTCAGGTGAGAGTACTATGATCCGCTGTAACCAAAGGGCTATAGTTGGCTTTGCTTTTTTTTATTCTTATTGGAGAAATTAATGATATTTAACATAGCCTTATGTGCGGTAGGATTTGTCTTGCTATACTACGGTGCGGAGTGGCTGGTCAAAGGATCATCCAGCCTGGCAAAGAGCCTAGGAATCACTCCGGTGGTCATCGGTCTGACAGTGGTAGCCTTTGGCACGTCCTCGCCCGAGCTCGTGGTCAGCTTGGTCTCCTCCTTCCAGGGAAAAAGCATGATTGCCGTGGGAAACGTGGTGGGCAGCAATATCTGTAACATTGCCCTGGTTCTGGGCACGGCCGCGTTGTTTCAGCCCGTCACCAGCCACCGCTCCGTGGTGAGACGGGATATTCCCATCATGCTGGGTGTGTCCGTCTACCTGCTGTTGCTCAGCCTGGACAATCAGATAGGCCGGATCGAAGGCGCCACCCTCTTTGGTGGAATTATACTGTATACGATCTTCAACTATATCCTTGCCATGAGGGAATCCGGGGCGGGCGCGAATGTGGACGAGGTCCTGGCCGAACTGGGGGTGGAGGATGTCGGGTACATCGATTCCAGGAAGCGGCAGATTGTGCTGATCGTGGTGGGGATTCTGGGGGTGATCTTCGGGGCCCAGCTCGTGGTGGATTCAGCTGTCAAGATCATGCAGGTCCTGGGCGTGAGCGAGAAGTTCATAGGGTTGACCATCGTGGCCTTCGGCACCTCCCTTCCGGAGCTGGCCACCTCGGTGGTGGCGGCTGTTCGAAAAGAGATGGACATCAGCATCGGCAATCTGGTGGGCAGCAATGTCTTCAACATCTTGAGTGTCCTGGGCGCCGCCTCTCTGGTGAGGCCCATTCCCATCCCGGGCGGTTTTGTGGCCGGCGGCTTGATCATTGATTACCTGGTAATGATGATTACGAGCGCCTTGCCGTGGTTCCTCATGCGAAGAGCCCACACCTTGACACGCGGCGGCGGAGTCATCCTTCTTCTGTGTTACGCAGGCTATCTGACCTATCTTGTTATGGGGATGTGATGCGGCATCACGACCTTCTTGAATGAAAGTCAGGGGCTGTCGTAATGGCTGAACTGCATGGTGAAGGTCCCGCGGCCCTGGGAGACGGAGCGAAGGGCGGTGGAGTACCCGAACATTTTGGAAAGGGGCACCTTGGCGGCGATCACCTGAACAGGGCCTCGGTTGGTGATCTCCTCCACCTTGCCCTGCCGGGCGTTCAGGTCCCCGATCACCTCTCCCATGAAGTCTTCCGGAACCAGGATTTCGACCTTCATGATGGGTTCGAGCAGCACGGGCTCCGCCTGGGCGGCCGCCTTCTGAAAGGCCATGCCGGCGGCCACGCGAAAGGCCAGGTCGCTCGAGTTCAGATCGTGAATCCGCACATCCAGCAAGGTGATTTCCACGTCTATCACGGGGTAGCCCATGATCGGGCCGCTGGTGGCGGCCTCCTCCACGCCGTTGCGAACCGCTTCCAGGAATGATTCGCTCAGGTTCGAGTTCCGGCAATGGTCGAGGAAACGAACACCGGTTCCCCGCGGAAGGGGATTCAGGGAGATGCGAACCCCTGCAAAATGCTGCTGCCCTCCGAGTTCCTTCTCAAAAACCTCCTCGTGCTCGACGGATTTGCCGAGGGCCTCCCGGTGGACGACCTGGGGGCGACCCTGGTTGGTCTCCACGTTGAACTCGCGTTTGAGGCGCCCTGTGATGATCTCGAGGTGCAGCTCGCCCATGCCCGAGACCAGGATCTGCCCGGTCTCCTCGTCCACCTTGTACCTGAATGTGGGGTCCTCGGCGGAGAGCTTTTCCAGGGAGTCCATGAGCCGGTCCTGGTCCTGGACGCGCTTGGGTTCCAGGGCGACGGATATGACGGGCTCGTTGAACTGCATCAGCTCCAGGAGCAGAGGGTGCTCTTCGCTGCAGAGTGTGTCCCCGGTGGCGGCGAGCTTGAGCCCCATGACCGCGACGATCTCCCCGGCCGAGGCCTGGTCCACCCGCTCCCGTTTGTTGGAGTGCATCTTGAGAAGCCGTGCGAGCTTTTCCTTGACGTTTCGCCGTGGGTTGTACACCGAGTCGCCCGAGCGGACGGTGCCGGAGTAGATGCGGATGTAGGTCATCCTTCGGCCCTGGTCCATGCTGACTTTGAAGGCCAGGGCGGCGAACGGCCCTTTCACATCCGCCGGCCGAGTCTCGGTCTTGCCCGTGAGGGTGCTTTTCCCTTCGATAGGAGGGACCTCCAGGGGAGAGGGGAGGTAGTCGACGATGCTGTCCAGCAGAGGTTGAATTCCCTTGTTACGAAGCGCCGCACCGCAGAGCACCGGAACGATCTCCAGGCTGAGGGTGAGCTTGCGGATGGCGTCCTTGATCTCCTGGAGGCTGATATCTTCTTCCCCCAGGTACTTGGCCATGATTTGGTCGTCCTTGTCCGCCAGGGTCTCCAGAACGGTTTCGCGGAACATGGCGGCTTCTTCGGCCAGCTCCTCGGGGATGTCCGCTTCCTGAAGTTCCGCCCCCAGGGTCTCCTCCTCCCACAGTATGGCCTTCATGCGGAGCACGTCGATCACTCCGTTGAACCGGTCCTCGGCTCCCCAGGGAAACTGCAGCACCAGCGCGGCGGCGCCCAGCCGGTCCCGCATCATCTCCACGGCCCGGTTGAAGTCGGCCCCGATGCGATCCATCTTGTTGATGAAGGCCAGCTTGGGTACCTGGTAGCTGTCCGCCTGGTGCCAGACCGTCTCCGACTGGGGCTCCACCCCGCCCACCGCACAAAACACGCCTATGGCGCCGTCGAGCACACGCAGGGACCGCTCCACCTCCATGGTGAAGTCCACGTGTCCGGGCGTGTCGATCAGGTTGATGGTGTGGTTGCGCCAAAGGCAGGTGGTTACGGCGGAGGTGATGGTGATGCCCCGCTCCCGTTCCTCCAGCATCCAATCCATGGTGGCTGCGCCGTCGTGGACCTCTCCCATGCGGTGCACTCGGCCGGTGTAGAACAGGATGCGCTCGCTGATGGTGGTCTTGCCCGCATCGATGTGCGCGATGATGCCGATGTTGCGGGTGGTTTTAAGGTTGCGCGGTACAGCCATGGCGGTTCTCCGGGCGTTTCTACGACTCGCTGCCTCGTTGACAGGAAGCGTCAATCTAAGGTATCTTGCGGCACCTGTCAAGACGGGACAAGGGGCCGGCAAGCCTGCCTCTGCAAGGGAGCTTTCATGATCCACCGACCAGCCTCACGCACTGCGGAGCGTCTGTCGGCCATGTACCGTCTCCTGCTGGACCATTTCGGCCCGCAGGGATGGTGGCCGGCTGAGACGCCTTTGGAGATGATGGCGGGGGCCGTGCTGACCCAGAATACGAACTGGGCGAATGCCAAGAAGGCCCTGGACAACCTGGAGCGGCTGGGTCTTCTGGGCGTGGGGTCTCTGCATGCGGTCGGGGTCGAGGACTTGGCCCTGGCCATTCGACCGGCCGGTTATTATAACCTCAAGGCCCGGCGTTTGAAGAACCTGGTTCGGCTCATTGCCGAGCGCTATGAGGGGGACCTCATGGCCATGCTCGCAGAGGACGCCGCCGACCTCAGGGTCGCCCTGCTCGGCGTAAACGGCATAGGGCCGGAAACCGCGGATTCCATTGTGCTCTACGCCGCCGGTCACCCTGTGTTTGTGGTGGACGCTTACACGCATCGCCTCCTGAGCCGCCACGGGCTGGTGGATGAGAACGCTTCCTATGACGAAATCCAGGAGACCTTTTCAGACCACCTTCCTCAAGAGGTGGATCTCTTCCGTGAGTTCCACGCCCTGATCGTTCAAGCGGGCAAGACGTATTGCCGGAAGCGGCCCCAGTGCGATACGTGCCCCCTTCAGGCCCTGGGAGGCCGGGTGGCGTGATGGCGGGCGGGGCATTTTCTGAAGGGACCCGCTGGTCCCGGGCTTTTGAATCCGGCGTGAAGGCTGCCTGGCCCATCTTTCTGGGCTATGTGCCCATTGCAGCGGCCTTCGGCGTGCTGGCGCAAAAGGCCGGTCTCGGGGTCCTGGATGTGGGGCTCATGTCTCTTCTCGTGTTTGCCGGAAGTGCTCAGTTCATTGCCGTTTCCATGCTGGACGGAGGGGCCGGGGCATCCGCGGTGGTGGCCACGACGTTCGTGGTGAACCTGCGGCATCTCCTCATGAGCTCGGCCCTGGCCCCGCATCTCTCTCGCGTACGCCACAGCCGGCTGGCCTTGGTGGCCTACGGCATCACGGATGAGAGCTTCGCCGTCAATCACGCACGGTTCAGCCGCGGGGGCTGGCACTGGCGACCGGCCTTGGTCGTCAATCAAACGTCCTGCGCCGTGTGGGTGGCCGGCACGATGATCGGGGCTTGGGCCGGGCGTTTCATCCCCCAGGGGGCCTTCGGCATTGACTATGCCCTGATCGCCATGTTCCTCTGCCTTCTGGTGTTCCAGCTTCGGGGACGAAGGCACGCATTCACGGCCGTGATCGCGGGCGCTCTGGCCGTGGCCCTGTCTCTGGTGCTTCCTGGAAACGCCTACATCATCATTGCAACGGTGGCGGCTGCCACCATAGGGTCCCTGGCCCGAAGGCGGCTTAGCGGCGGCGGCGAAGGCGGGGCGTCCGAGGAGGCTGAGACGCCATGAACGGAGGAGCGGACTACATTCTGATCGTGCTCGGCATGGGAGTGGTGACCTACCTGCCCCGCTGGATTCCTTTGTTCACGCTTTCACGCCGCCGGCTTCCGTCCTGGGCACTGGACTGGCTGGATCTGATCCCTGCGGCGGTCCTGAGCGCCCTGGTGTTGCCCGCTCTCGTGACCACGGGTGAGCCCCGGCATTTGGATCTGTTTCGCCCGGAGCTCTACGTGGCGGTTCCCACGTTTCTCTTCGCCCTCAAGACCCGCTCCCTGGGGGGAAGCGTGGTGCTGGGTATGGGCCTGTACTGGCTCCTTAGCTGAACCGCCGAGCGGGCGGGCTCGCCCTTGTCGACGAGATTGCTTGAAACGGAGGCTCGATCAGGGGTATAAACATCGATAACCTGTTATCGTCAACAAGGAGGCGATCATGATCGTGGGCGTCTTGAAGGAAATCAAGTCCGCGGAGAACCGGGTGTCCATGACCCCGGCCGGGGTGGAGGTCATGCGCGAGAACGGTCACACGGTGCTGGTGGAGAAGGCCGCGGGTGCAGGGAGCGGCTTTGAGGATCCTGTCTACGAAAAGGCCGGCGCCGAGATCGTGGACACCCCCGCCGAGATCTATGAGCGGGCGGAGATGGTCATGCACGTCAAGGAACCCCAGCCTTCAGAGTACCCGATGATCCGGGAGAACCAGATCGTGTTCACCTACCTCCATCTGGCGGCGGCCGAAGAGCTGACGCGGGCCCTGATCGAGCGCAAATCAATAAACATCGCCTACGAGACCATCGAGGCCGAGGACGGCTCCCTGCCCCTGCTCACGCCCATGAGCGAGGTGGCGGGCCGAATGGCGATTCAGCAGGGGGCCAAGTATCTGGAGATGACCCACGGCGGCCACGGGGTGCTCCTGGGCGGGGTGCCCGGCGTGGATCCGGGTACGGTGGTGGTAATCGGCGGCGGGGTGGTGGGGACCCATGCGGCCAAGATGGCCTGCGGGCTGGGCGCCAAGGTGTATCTCCTGGACACGGACCTAAACCGGCTGCGCTACCTGAGCGACGTGATGCCCAGCAACTGCTTTCCCCTCATGTCCAGCCCTGCGGTCATTCGCGAGCTCGTGACCAAGGCGGACGTGGTC
>CAZQCK010000020.1:0-33976 GCA_964591925.1 uncultured Desulfobacterales bacterium | reverse complement strand
ATGTCAACCGCCCGGAACACCGCCCAGAATCCGAGGGGCTGGAATGGCACAGGCGACGGCCGGGTCAGCCGTACTGGGCGCTCAGCATGAGGGCGACGGACTCGTCGAACAGCTCCCGTTTTTGAACCCGGTCAAACGTAGACATGAGGTCAGGGACGCGGACGCGGCGTTTTCGTTCACGCCGGTAGTCCTCCACGATTCCGCCCCGGTGCATCATGATGATCCGGTCGGGCAGATCCACGGCCTGCTGCATGGAGTGTGTGACCATGAGGGCGGTCAGGTTTTCCTGTTCGATGATCCGGCCGGTAAGCTCCGCAACCTTTGCGGCACTCTTCGGGTCCAGGGCCGCCGTGTGTTCGTCCAGGAGAAGAAGTTTCGGGCGGGTCCAGGTGGCCATGAGAAGGGTCAACGCCTGCCGCTGCCCACCCGAAAGGGTCCCGATGGGATTGTCCAGCCGGTCTTCGAGCCCCATCTTCAGGCTGCGGACCCTGTCGGCGACGGCGTCACGGAAGGCGGGGGTGACGGCTCGGCGCAAGGATCGGGATTGCCCCCTTTTCACGGCGATGCCGACATTTTCCGCGATCGTCATATCCGCCGCCGTACCGGCGAACGGGTTCTGAAATACCCGTCCGATGAAGGCCGCCCTTTTGTACTCCGGCCAGGAGGTCATCTCATGACCGTCCACATGGATGCTGCCGTGATCCAGCTCAAAGGTGCCGGCGACCGCGTTGAGGAGGGTGCTCTTCCCCGAACCGTTGGTGCCGATGACGGCGGTGAAGCTTCCGGCCTCGAGGTCGAGGCTGACATTCTGCAGGGCCCGCACCTCGTTTGCGGTGCGGGGGGAGAAGGTCTTGGATGCGGCCCGGATCTCAAGCATGGCGAAGACCTCCCGTGAACTTCCTGCCCAGAGATCTGAACCACCCCGGAGCCACCAGGGCTGCAAAGACGAACAGCGCCGTAATGAGCTTGAGGTCGTTCGGGTTGAGTCCCCAGCGAAGGGCGATGGCGATGAGCAGCCTGAAGAGGATTGTACCCAGAATGACGCCGGTGATGGTCAGCCCTATGCCGGACTTGCCCACCAGCGCTTCCCCGATGATGATGCTGGCCAGTCCCCAGACCATCATTCCGATTCCCATCTGGACGTCGGCGAATCCCTGGTATTGAGCCAGGAGCGACCCGGAAAGGGCCACCAGCCCGTTGGCCATGGCCAGACTGAAAACGACCATGGTCTGATTGTTGACCCCCTGTGCACGGACCATCTGGGGATTGTTCCCCGCGGCCCTCAGGGCGGTGCCGTAGTGGGTGAGAAGAAAGCGGTACAGAAGAATCCCCACCAGCGCACAGACGGCCGCACTGCTTGTAAAGACCGCCACATCCCCCAGGGGCACCTGCCATCCGAACACATTGATCCGTGATGCACCTGAGCTGAGTATTTCCAGCACGCCCTGCGGGCCGGTCGAGACGGTCTTAACGTCCAGGAGAGGGATGTTGCTCCGTCCCATTATTCGAAGGTTGATGGAATACAGGGCGGTCATCACCAGTATCCCCGAGAGGATCTGCTGGATCTTGAAACGGGCGTACAGGAGCCCTGTGATCATCCCGGCCAGGGATCCGGCAAGCACCGACGCCAGGACCGCCAGCCAGGGTGAGTATCCATGCAGGATGAGTACGGCGGAAATGGAGGCCCCCAAGGTGATGGACCCGTCCACGGTGATATCGGTGAACCGGATCATTCGAAAGCTGATGAGCATTCCGAGGGAAAGCAGCGCAAGAATGAGTCCCATGGTAAAGGCGCCCATGACCAGGCTCATGACAAAACCTCCGGGTTTTCAACGGGTCCGAACCAGCAGGCACCCCGGAGCAGGGCGCTTTCTCCCAGTCCCACGGCGGGGCGAACATCCTCCACCAGGTGCATCACCGCCAGAGGAGGGGGACCACTGAAGAATTTCTGAACCGCCGGCTGAAGGTCGATCGCACCGTTCTGCAGGGGCTGATAGGGAAAGACAGCGGCATGAACGTGAGCGGCCAGTTCCGGCCGGGACGGCATGGCCGGGAGCAGGGCCTTGTTGCGGGAGACGTCTCCCCGGCATACCAGACCGCTCAGCAGGGCCTGCTGGTGCGGGTAGGACCGCTCACCGCAAAAGGCAAGCCAGTCTCTGATCTCCGGGAAGGGAATATCCCGGTCGTCAGCCAGCAATCCGGGCGAACGAATCAGGGCTGTGCCCACCAGGCCTTCTATTTCCCCCAGGATGACGAAAGCCGCGGCTCGCCCTTCCGTTTGAGCCAGAATGCCGTCCATCAATCCGGAAACCGTGTGAAAGGGGTTCTTGTCCGTGGGAGCGAAACGCAAGAGATAGGCCATGTCTCCACGGGCGCTCAGGGACTGGATGCAGTACATTCTAGGGACATACCGCTGCTCAGAGATGAGATAATCGGGATGTCCCTCTTCATTCGGAGGCTGATACACCACATTTCCTGCAACTGCCAGAAATTCCCCGAACTGTTCCCGGGCGGATTGGAAATCCTCCGCCGAACTGCCGATGCCCAGGGCGTACACGTCCTTCAGAAAGGAGAGAGGGTCGCAGCCCGCTTCGTCCACCTTACGCCAGGGACGCCAGTCGCCTGTTTGAGTAAGTGTGAGGCGGGCCGCTTTTTTCAGGGTAAAGCGTTCGATCCCGGCATGCCCCGACTCTTTGTTCGAGCCGGGTGTTTCCGAATCAGGCATATCTTCCGGCAGGGCGTCCGCAAGAAGGACCAGGAAACCGGAGGTGCTCAGGATCTGTTCCACAAAAGGGGTGGGGTTCACCATACGAAAGCTGCCGTGAACCGTGTTCAGCGCCTTGTATATTCGAAGCAGGGAACGGATACCTGCGGAACTGAGAAACACCAGCTCAGAGGCGTTGACAACCATATGGTGGCGGCCGTTCCGGATATGTTCGAGAAGGGTATCGGTGAAAAAATCCGCCCAGGAGGCGTCCAGCTTCCCCTCCACCTCTATGAGCAGGTATTTTCCCCGCACTTCGTGGCGCAGGTTCATCTGTGCTCCTGTTCATCCTCCGGTGTGTAGAGGGTCGCCTTGTTCATCATCTCCTCGCTTATCTTCAGGTTGAAACGCCGGGCCAGCTCGGGGTTGATGATCCGCTTCTCTGTTTGCGTGTTGCTGAAGGGGATGTCCCGGGGGTTTTCGCCTTGAAGAACTCGGACCGCCTTTGTCGCCGCCTCCAGCCCGGCGTCGTAATAATCCCTGGCCAGGGCCAGCACACCGCCCTCTTTCATCTGGTCGCTGTCAAAGACATACACCGGTAGATTCCGTTCATACGCCTTGTGTGCAATAAGGGCGAACCCCGGTCGAGTGAGGTTGTCCACGATTTGTACCACGGCCTGGATATCCTTGCCGCAGAGCTCAATGGCGCATTGAGCCACTTCGCTGCTTGCGGTTACCGGAACGGCGATCAGCTCGATCCCCTCCATTTCCAGGGCCTCTTTCAGCCAGTCCTTGTAGAGCACGCTGTTGATCTCCGAGGGGGTGAACAGCGTCCCCACGCAACGGACGCCCGGTAAGCTCTCCTTCACCACATCCGCCATGCCCTCGAAAGAAGAGCGGGTGGTGATGCCGGTCACATTCGGAAGATGGTCTGTCTCGCTCTTTCCCGCCCCGGCTCCTACTCCGTCCCCCACGCAGGAGAAGACGATCTTAGTCTCACTCCCCGACTGGCGCAGCGCCGCCTGAAGTGCCGGGGTGGACACGGGCATGAGCAGATCCACGCGGTCCGCCTTGATACCGGTCATGATGCTGGAGAGGGTGGACATATCCCCCTGGGCGTTATACTCACGCAAGGTATAGTCCCGCCCGTCCACCAGTCCGGCTTTTTGGATGCCGTCCACAAGCCCGTCCCGGCAGCGCTCTGCAAATTCCGTTTCACTGTAAAGGACGATGCGGAGCTTAAAGGGGTCGGCGGGCCTGGAAGTTGCGTCTGTTGCGGATTCATCGCGCTCGAGGATCTTTTCTTGCGCCGGCTCTTTCTCCCGGCTGTCCAGAAACCTCTGCACAGAGGGACTTATACGCCACGAGCCTTTCAGTGTCGCCAGGACGTCCCGGTTGAGATGAAACGCCTCAGGGACGGCGTTTTCTATACGGAAGGAGGATGGTTTCCGCCCCTCCAGAATGGCGATCACCAGATCCCCTGTAATCTGGCCCACGGTGAAATAATCGGCGCCGAGTCCGAAAAGGGCCCCTTTTTCCGCATCGGTGGGGTCGTTGGTGAACACGGGTATACCCTTTTGGGCGGCCAGGCGGATCAATAACCCGATCGACGCCGTGGCCACCGTATCTCCCCCCACCCACAGGGCGTCCACCTTTTTGGCCAGGAGCGACCGCGCCGCCTCGGACACCTCGGAGGTGTTGGCGGCGATAGCCTCGACAAGTTCAATGTCCAGCTTCCGGCAGATCTCCCGGGCCTCCACAAGGCAGGCCTCAGAGCATTGTTCGCCGGGATTCCAGACCACACCGAGACGCTCGAGATCCGGGTTCATCTCGTGCGCGATGCGGATGGCCCGCTGAACGGGCTGAAACGTCCCCACACCCGCCATATAAGGCGGATGCTGGTCCGGTTCCGGGCCGTCGATCCCCACACCCGCGCCGTAAGGATCCGTCACTGCGCCGAATACGTGAATCTTTTCGGTGGAAATATTGGCCTTGGAAAAGGTCTGCAAAGCGACGGTGCTGGAGGTGACCACCAGCTCATAGGGGCCGTTGGCCATATCCCGGGCAATGGCGTTGGCCGTGCTGAAATCGCCCTGGGGATTGAACAGGCGGATGTTTTCTCCGTCCGGCGCTCGATAGCCTCGTTCCTGCAAGCGGCTGAGAACACCGGCCACATGAGAGTCCAGGAGGGTCGTGGACGCGATTTGCATCACTGCGATGGCGGGATAGGTGTGGGAACGAGGTTTAGTCTCCCGTCCCCTTTGTTCCCGGTCGGACATGAGGAGGATCAGGGATGACGCTGAAATGAGAGCAACGACGAGCCATAGCTGTTTGAAGAGATGTTTCATGCCTGCCTGGTGCCGGTTGAATGCGCTTCCCTGCATCTCAATTCAGGTCAAAGCGTCCCTGAGGGGCTTGAGCTCGGCGCCGAGCCCGCCCGGGTGGCGGGGAACCTCGCAAAAGCAGCTCACTTTGCAGCTTGGCACAATACTTTGATTTTTCGCAAGGTCATCAAGTAGAATGTTGTTTCATATTCCCCTTGGTCGGCTTTGTCAACCCCCTGCCGGCTGGAATTTCTTTTTGCAAAGGTTCCTGATTCTGCTATACTTCCATCGCCCTTTCAGTGCGGACAAGGCTTGATTCCTACCGCTCAATTCGGGTTCGGTATGTTTGAGTTTTTGTCAATTGACTGCAATTTGAACAGCTCTATTCAGGTGTAAAGGAGTTCGAAACATGCAGCAGGCGGAGAAGCTCATGGAGGTCAATTCCGACCTGACCCCCGAAATCATGCAGGAGGTGGACGAGATCATCGATCGATTCATGGGGGTTCCGGGATGCCTGATCCCGGTGCTGGAGGATTGTCAGGAGGCGGTGGGCTATCTTCCGGTGGAGCTTCAGGATTATATCAGCAGGCGGTTGAACATTCCGGGAAGTACTGTTTACGGGGTGGTCACGTTTTACTCCTTTTTTTCCATGGTCCCCAAAGGCAGGCACACGGTCAAGGTCTGTATGGGAACGGCTTGCTATGTGCGGGGGATCGCCGAGGTCCTGAATCGGCTGCAGTCGAGGTATGAGATGGAGATCGGCGGAACCACCGAGGACCGGCGTTTTTCGCTGGAGGCCGTCCGATGCCTCGGGGCGTGCGGTTTGGCGCCCGTAGTAGTGGTGGACGATGATACCCACGGGGGTGTGACGCCGGACAGGATTTTGAGCATTCTCGAGCGCTACGAATAGAAGGGCGGTTGGATCGACCATGAAGCTTGTGGAACTGGTGGAAATGCTTGATGCGGAAATTATCGTGGGCCACGAGAAATGTGAGGTGGATTTCGAGTTCTGCACGGCGAGCGACCTCATGAGCGACATCTTGCGGGGCCCCACCTCCGGCTCGGTTCTCATTACCGGATTGAACAATACGCAGGTCATTCGAGCTTCGCTGATCGCCAATGTGGCGGCCATTGTGCTGGTCCGAAGAAAACGGCCTAACGAGGACCTGGTGGAGCGGGCGAAGGAGCACGAAATCCCTGTCATTCGCACGCCGCTCACCATGTTTACCGCCTGCGGAAAGCTCTTTCAAGCGGGCCTCAGAGGGATCGACGAACTGGCGTGGACGGCGTAACGCCTTGCTGCAGGGTGCGGTGCCGGTGAAGCCCTCGCGGTTTTCCGCCGTGCGGCCCGCTTCGGGAACAAAGCGAATCCGAGGCAGTGCCGCAAAGCCGGATGACACGGGAGTGCGCATGTCCCTTCTGGAAAGACGGTTTGCGATCAAGGCCAATGATTTTGTCAACGCCGGAGATGTTTCCATTGAGGTTCAGGGCCTGTTGAAAAAGATCGGCTTTGATCCCGGGCTCATCCGCAGGGTTTCCATATGTGCCTATGAAGGGGAGATGAACGTTGTGATGCACGGAGGAGACGGGGAGATGGTGCTCAGGGTGGAACCGGAGCGGATCGGCCTGGAGTGCCGGGACGAAGGAGGCGGAATCGAAGACCTAGAGCTTGCCTTGAAGCCCGGGTATTCCACGGCCACGCCGGAGCATCAGGAGATGGGTTTCGGCGCCGGCATGGGGCTCCCCAACATCCGGCAGAATGCCACAGAGTTGCACGTGAGGACGGCCATGGGCCAGGGTACCTGCTTGATCATGTTGTTCGAGGTGGGCGATGAATGCGGATGATCAGCCGGCGGCGAATCGGCCCGTGCATTATGTGGAGGTGGATGAGGCCCTTTGCAGCGGTTGCGTTCTTTGCATGAAGGCCTGTCCCATGAAGGCCATTCGGCTTCGGGACGGGGTCGCGCGGATCGAAGGGGTGTGCATCGACTGCATGGAGTGTGCCCGCGTGTGTCCGGAAGGGGCTATTCGCGGGGTTTCTACGGCTGATGCAGGCCCGGCCCACCGTTGTGAGGATGTGGTCTGTCCTTCCAGCGTTCTCTATTCCCAGCTGGGTGAGGACTTCCTGCCGAACGACATCCTGCTGGGGCTCAGGAAAATGGGGTTTGGATACCCCTTTGACCAGTCCTACACGGCCGAGATATATGAGTTCGCCTTAGAGCTTTTCATTCGAGAGTTGCGGGAGACGGACAACCCGCCTTTTCCTTTGATCTCGGCCGTGTGCCCCGCAGTGGTCGAAATCATCGCCTATCGTTTCCCGAGCCTTTTGAGCCACCTTCCCCCCCTGGCCACGCCCCGTGAAATCGTTACCAGAGAGGCGAAGCGCCGTCTGTCCGCAAAGCACGGCTGCGCGCCGGAAGACGTGGGCGTACTCCACGTGGTTCCCTGTCCCGCCCTGATGATTCGGGAGACCGGCCCGGGAAACAGGGATCGTGCGGTGGGGATTCATGCTATCTACGATGAATTGCTGCGAGCGGTGCAGGAGATCGAGGAGGACAGGGTTCTGCACTACTCCGGCGGGATCGGTTTGGGGTGGGGAATCTCAGGGGGCGAGATCGCCGGTCTTCAGGCCAAGTCCATTGCGGTCTCCGGTGTCCATGAGACCATCCGCTATCTGGAACGGGTGGAAATGGGGCTGCTCAGTAACATCGAGTTCCTGGAGTGCCGCATCTGCACGGAGGGTTGTGTGGGCGGGCCCTTTGCAGTGGCGGATAGATATCAGACCAAGCAACTGGTGCATAAGTACGCGCGCATGTTCGGAGAGGAGCGCAGAATAAAAGAAAAGTTTGTCAAAAAGCTTTACCGGGAAGGCTGGTTCAAGGCGGAGAGGCCCGTGCTGCCCATTCACACGGAAAACATCCCCCTGACCATCGCCGAACGGATCGAGCAGCAAAAAGAGGTGGAGTCCATCCTGGAGAAGCTTCCCAAAAAACACTGCGGCATGTGCGGCTCTCCGGACTGCAGGACCTTTGCAGAGGATGTGGTGGCCGGCAAGGCCCGACTGAACCATTGCACACGGTTGAGTGAGCGTGGAGGGAACGGAGTCATTTTTGAAGGTTAAACAGATAATCGAACCAATCGGCCTGGAACCCGCCGCAGGCGAGGAAGGGCTGGAGCGGGAGATCCGCGGATGCTATTGCGGCGATCTATTGAGTGACGTGATGGCGAATGCCGCTGACGGGGCCCTGTGGTTGACCATTCAGTCCCACAAGAATATCGTGGGCGTGGCTGTGTTGAGGGAGCTGGCGGCGATCATCCTGGTCAACGGACGGGAGCCGGACGAGGACACGAAGTCGAAAGCTGACGAGGAAGGTGTCCCCATTCTGGTCACCGGGCGGACCATGTTTGAAACGGCGGGTCTTCTGCATGACGCCGGAATCCGCGGGACGGGGGTATGAAGCCGTACCGGGCCGATCTCCACATCCACTCCTGCTTGTCCCCTTGTGCCTCGCTCGACATGAGTCCCAGGGCGATCGCGGAACAAAGCATCAAACGCGGTATCGACCTGATTGCCGTTTGCGACCACAATTCGGCTGAGAACGCAGGCGCGGCCGTGAGGGCCGGCAGAAGGCTCGGCCTGTGTGTCCTTCCAGGCCTGGAGATCAACTCCGAGGAGGAAGTGCACACCCTGGCGATCTTTGATACCGAGGAGCAGGCCCTGGCCATGCAGGAGATCGTGTACGCCGGCCTCGACGGATCGAACCGGGCCGATGTTTTCGGAGACCAGGTGGTGGTCAACGAGTTCGACGAAGTAGAAGGGTTCAACGACCGCCTGCTGATAGGAGCGGTTCGAATGGGGCTTCACGAGGTGGTGGGGCACATTCGCCGTCTCGGGGGGGTGAGCATCGCCTCCCATGTGGATCGACCCGGTTACAGCGTACTGGGGCAGCTGGGGTTCCTTCCGGAAGATCTTCGGCTGGACGCCTTGGAGGTGTCTGTGAATGCACCTCCCGGATTTGTGCAGAGGAGCCTTCCGGATCTGGAGGCGCGCGCCATTGGACTGGTGACGTTTTCCGACGCCCATGAGCTCGTGGATATCGGTGCGGCGTCTACATGGTTTATGGTGGAAGCCCCCTGTGTGGACGAGTTGGGGATGGCATTTCGGGGTGATCTGCGGCGAAGGGTTGAAATTCCGTCCTGAACCGGGTATGGAAGACGGGTCTGGAACATGACGCGCTCGGGAGGAAAGAGCTGAGGGATTTATCCCTGCACATCATGGACGTGGCGGAAAACGGTCTTGCCGCTGGAGCGGATCGGATCCGGATCTCCATCAAAGAGAGCCGTGAGAAGGATCGAATGGAGATCACGATCTTCGACAACGGCCGCGGCATTCCTCAGGAGAAGCTGTCGGAGGCCATGGACCCGTTTTATACCACCAGGACCACCCGGCGTGTGGGTCTGGGTCTCGGCCTGTTTCGAGAGGCCGCCCGGAGGTGCGGTGGGGATTTTCAGGTGCGATCCGAGGTGGGCCGAGGGACCGAAGTGACGGCGACCTTTGGGTTGAGTCACATCGATCTTCCGCCCCTGGGAGACATGGCCGGGACCATGGCCGCCCTGATCGCGGGAAATCGGAAGGTCGATTTCGTTTACACTCACGAGGTCGACGAAAGGCGGTTCGAGCTGGATACCCGTGTGATCAAGGAACAGCTCGAGGATGTCCCTGTGGATCACCCGGAGGTGATTCGTTCCATCACCCGAAGCATTCGAGAGTTTCTTGCAGAGCGGTGATCCTGAGGAGAAAGGGGGCGGCGCATGGCTAAGCTCACAATCGACGATCTCAAGAAGATCAAGGAAAAGGCCAAAAAGGATACGTCTTTGAGGGACGGTGAAGCCACGGTCAAGATCACCGTCCACATGGGAACCTGCGGTATCGCAGCCGGGGCGCGCGAGGTCATGGACACTTTGCTGGAGGAGCTCGCCGAAAGCGGCCGGGACGACATTCGAGTGGTGAACTCCGGTTGTATGGGCATGTGCAGCAGCGAGCCCAACGTCACGGTGGAGATTGGGGGGCAGGAGCCGGTGATTTACCAGCACATGGACCGAAACAAGATGCGGCAGGTCTTCAAGCGACACATCATGCACGGAGAGGTGCAGTCGGACTTCGCCCTGGCCCGAATGCAGTGACTTCCACCTGAATTGAGCGTTTTACAAGAAGCCGTCACAGGCCGGACCGAGTAGCAGAGACGGCCGTCAGGCGATTGCTGGTGCAAAGAACAAGGGGTCGTGAATGAGCACCTATAGAACCGAAATCCTTTTGTGCGGCGGGACCGGTTGTCGCGCCTCCGGGAGCGAGGGGGTCAAGGCGGCGCTGAAAGAGTCACTGGAACGATACGGCCTTCAGCAGGAAGTGCGGGTTGTGGAGACCGGATGCAACGGCTTTTGCGCTCAGGGACCTGTGGCCATTGTGCAGCCCGAGGGGATTTTTTATCAGAAGCTCGATCCGGAGGACATTCCCCATCTGGTGGAGGAGCATTTCCTCAAGGGACGCCCGGTGGAGAAGTTTTTCTATAAGGCGCAGGCCGGCGCCGAGACCATACCGGTCATGGGCGACATTCCATTCTACTCCCGCCAGGAACTGATCGTGCTCAAGAACCGGGGGGCCATCGATCCGGAGCAGATCGACGAATACATCGCCCGGGACGGTTACCTGGCCGCGGGAAAAGCGCTTCTGGAGATGACCCCGGAAGAGATCATCGAAGAGATCAAGACATCCGGCCTGCGCGGTCGAGGCGGGGCCGGGTTTCCCACCGGCATCAAATGGGAGTTCGCCAACAGGAGCGAGGGCGACATCAAGTATGTGCTGTGCAACGCGGACGAAGGGGACCCGGGCGCCTTCATGGATCGAAGCGTGCTCGAGGCCGACCCCCATGCAGTGCTCGAGGGTATGATCATCGCAGCCAAGGCCGTGGGCGCTCACCAGGGCTACATTTATTGCAGGGCGGAGTACCCTCTGGCCATTCGTCGCCTCAATGTTGCCATCCAACAGGCCAGGGAGTATGGACTGCTGGGGGAGGACATTCTGGGAAGCGGCTACAGCCTGGATCTGGAGGTGTACCGGGGCGCCGGTGCCTTTGTGTGCGGCGAAGAGACGGCGCTGATGCATTCCATTGAAGGCAAACGGGGCATGCCGCGGCCGCGTCCCCCCTTTCCGGCGCAGCAGGGATTGTGGAAGCGCCCCACCGTGTTGAACAATGTGGAGACTTACGCAAATGTCTCGCAGATCATTTACAACGGAGGCGATTGGTACGCAGGCATAGGAACGGACACCAGCAAGGGAACCAAGGTTTTCGCTCTCACAGGGGCGGTTCGGAACATCGGGCTTGTGGAGGTCCCCATGGGGACCTCTCTGAGGGAAATCATTTTCGAGATCGGCGGCGGTATACCCAACAAGCGCAAATTCAAGGCCGTGCAGCTCGGAGGCCCCTCCGGAGGCTGTGTGCCGGAGTCTCATCTCGACACGCCTGTGGACTATGAGTCCATCGTCGAGGTAGGCGCGATCATGGGTTCCGGCGGCATGATCGTCATGGACGACAGGACGTGCATGGTGGACATGGCAAGGTTTTTCATGGACTTCATTCAGGAGGAGTCCTGTGGTAAGTGTACACCGTGCCGGGAAGGCACCAAACGGATGCTCGAGGTCTTGAACAAGATCACCCGGGGCCGGGGTGAGCCTGGAGACATCGAGCTCCTCGAGGAGTTGAGCGGTACGATCCGGGACACGGCCTTGTGCGGTCTGGGCCAGACCGGGCCGAATCCCGTCCTTTCCACGTTGCAGTACTTCAGAGACGAATACGAGGCCCACGTCTACGAGAAGCGTTGTCCTGCAAAACGCTGCGCCGAGCTGCTGGAGTTCGTGGTGGATCCTGACCGCTGCAAGAAGTGCGGGATCTGCTTCAAGAACTGTCCGGCCGGTGCGATCCGGTGGGAGAAGAAGCAGCCCGCCTTCATCGACAAGGACAAGTGCATCAAGTGCATGAGCTGCATATTGAATTGCCCCTTCGATGCCATCGATTGAGAACTGAACCGAGCGTTTCAAATTGCTCTTCTTTGACGACTTCGCAAAAAGTCAAAATATCTCGCCAAGCCGCAAAGACCGCAAAGTGAACTGATTGATATTAAAAGGTCTTTTCTTGGCGTCTTGGCGTCTTTGCGAGAGAATACAGTTTGTACGATTTCGTCTTCTTTGAAAAGGCGGATTTGAAATCGCCCGGCAGGAAAGGCGTTCAGGGTCCATGCAGGGAAAACGATCTTGACATGGAAGCAGGTTCGTTATAGAAACCGCGGGAATTGAGTAGACCTGCCGTTGTCATCGAAATGAACGCGAGGTTCGATCAGACGAGATCATGAAAAGACTCAAGGGATTGAGAGTTCCGAAAACGGGTACGGGGGAGCTGACGCAGGAACCGACGCGTCTGCCTTCGCCGCCCAAGGTGGTTCTCCCGCTGGAGTACCCCCAGGGAAGCGTGGAATCGGTCGTAGGAGTCGGAGATTCCGTTCTTCGGGGGCAATGCATTGCCCGGGATGATAACGGCATTCTTCCGGATGTGCGTGCGTCCATTTCCGGGAAGGTGTCGGCCGTCGAGCCCTGGCCCGGCCCTTTCGGCCGGGGGTTTCGTTCGATGGTGATCGAATCGGACGGGTCCGGCGCGGAGCCGGAACGGCTTTTCGAGGAAGGGCGTTCTCCGCAGGGCCTGGGGGAGCAACTGCGCCTGATCTCGGCGTCGGGCATTCGAGAGACGGATCCCTACCCCTGGCCCCTTTCCGTTCGTATTGCACAGCCTGCATTGACCCCGCCCGTACTTTTCCCCTTTGTGCCCCATCTGAGACGTCCCATCGACTACCTGATACTCAACGGTGTGGACCGGCAGCCGGGGGTCATGCTCAGGAGCCATGCGCTTCAAACCATGGCCGGGCGGATCCTGGCCGCGGTACCGATGCTCAAGGCGTTGACCGACGCACAGAGGACGATCCTGACCGTGCCTTCCAGGGAGGGGCTCGATGAGGGGCTCGAGCGCGGCCTCCGCATGGAGGGGGTGGATGTGCTCCGCTTGCCCGACCGCTACCCCATCGGTTTGGAACCGGTTCTGGTTCAGTATGTAACGGGAAGGGAAATTCCTCAACCCGAATGCGACGCCCGTTCGGTGGGCGTAGTGGTGGTGGATGTCCGGACCGTGGCGCAGGTGGCGGATGTCATCCTCAAGGGCGGACCCCATGTGGATACCCTGGTCCAGTTCTCCGCGCCTTCCCAGTGGATTCACACCTTTGTGAGCGTCCGTGAAGGCACCCTGCTCGAGGACGTCCTCGAGCACCTCAGCCCCGCACCCAGGGATCCCGCGCGCGTGATCTGCAGAGGTCCCTTTCTCGGCTACGCCATGGCGGGTCTTCGGGTCCCGCTGATTCAGCAGACCGAGGCGGTGTTCTTTCAGGCGAAAGGGGACCTCACTCCTTACGAAGACGAACCCTGCGTCAATTGCGGGCGCTGTGTCCAGTCCTGCCCCATGCGCCTGTTTCCCAACGAGCTTAGCCGGGCGTGCGAATATGGATTGTTCGAGGAGGCGGAAAAGAAAGATCTTTTTCGCTGCATCGAGTGTGGGGTCTGTTCCTATGTCTGCCCGGTCAAGCGTCCCATGGTCCATCTCATGCGGTTCGGAAAAAACGAGCTGTCCGCTTCGAGGGAGGAACGATGAAACGTCCCGACCTTCATGTCTCCATGTCTCCGTTTGTACACTCGGGCGACTCCATCAGGAAGGTCATGCTCGATTATCTCCTGGCCCTGGTTCCCGTGCTGTGCGCCGCGGTTTTTTTCTACGGCTGGCCGGCATTGAAGATCGTTTTTCTCTGCGCCGTTACCGCCGTGCTCACGGAGTTGGCCTGGCAGAAGGTGATGGGCAAGCCCATCCGTATCGGGGACGGGAGCGCCCTGGTAACGGGAATTCTTCTCGGTTTGGTCCTCTCCTCGCTGGTCCCTTGGTGGCTGGCGGTTACAGGGGCCTTCACCGCCATTGTGGTGGGAAAGCAGTTGCTGGGAGGGCTCGGAAATCATCCCTTCAACTCTGTGGTGGTGGGGTGGAGCTTTGTCCAGGTGTCTTACAGTGCGACCATGTCGGATTACCCCATTCCGCATCCCCTCTTTGGTATGGAGACCGGCCAATTCCTCGCAGAGCCCTTTCTAATGGCCGTGTTCGAGGACATGGAGATGGCGTCCTGGGTTCCGTGGACGGATCTGTTCATCGGCAACGTCCCGGGGGAGATCGGAACCGGAAGCGTGCTCGCTGTTTTGCTGGGGGGTGTCTACCTCCTGGTTCGCGGCCGCATCACCTGGCACATTCCCATCGCCTTCATCGCTTCGGCATGGCTGTTCGCCCTGATTTTCCATCAGATCGATCCCGGCTCTTACGCCCATCCGACGAATCACATCCTCTCGGGCTGGATCATGCTGGCGGCCTTGTTCCTGGCTCCGGAAAAGGGCACTGCGCCTCTCGGTGTTCCCGGCATGATCATGTACGGCGTGGGCTGCGGTGTCCTCACCATGATAATCCGCACTTGGGGGGTGTACATGGAAGGCGTCCCGTTTGCGATTCTTCTGATGAACGCCTTGACTCCGCTCCTGGACCGGATCAGGCCGAGAGCCGTGGGGAGGAGGGTCGAAATTGCGTGAACTACTGAGAATGGTCCTTGTGTTGACCGTGATCTGCGGCTGTTCGGGGCTCGTACTCAGCTTTACGAACCAGGCGACCCGGGAGCAGCGGGAGAACCAGCTCCTCACCTATGTTCAAGGTCCCTCCATTCAGGCCGTGCTCTTCGAGAAAGAGTATGACAACGATCCCATTCAGGACCGTATAGTCGTGGACATGGGAAAGGACGACAAGGGAAATGCTGTTGAAATGACCGTTTTTCCCGCCAGGAAAGGCGGTGAGACGGTCGCTGTGGCCTATGCCTCCTCCGGATCGGGGTATGGCGGGGATATCGGTGTGATGGCGGGATTCGATATGCAGGGGAATCTCACCGGCATCAGCATCATGACCCACGCGGAGACACCCGGTCTGGGTGCGCGTATCGAAGAGCCGGTGTTCACCGGCCAGTTTGAGGGCCTCGAGGTCAAGGACAAGGTTCAGTTGTCCCAGGACGGAGGGGAGATCGACGGTGTCAGCGGAGCGACCCTCTCCAGCAAAGGGGTTGTTTCGGCGATCAACAAGGCCGTGGACGTTTTTCCCAAGATCAAAGAGGAGGTCGGTTGATCCATGCGTGTCGTGAACGAGTTCACCAAGGGACTTTGGAGAGAGATTCCACCGTTTCGGCTGGTGCTGGGGCTCTGCCCCGTACTCGCCGTGACCACCGCGGCTGAGAACGGAATGGCCATGGGGCTGGCCACCAGCTTCGTGCTGGTCTGCTCCAATGTCCTCATCAGCCTCCTGCGGAACTTCATTCCCAGAAAGGTCCGAATCGCCGCCTTCATCGTAGTGATCGCCTCTTTCGTGGTTATCGTGGAACTGGTGATGCAGGCCTACTGGTATCCCATGTACAAGGTCCTGGGGTTGTTCATTCCACTCATCGTGGTCAACTGCCTTATTCTCGGCCGGGCCGAGGCCTTTGCCTCCAAGAATCCGCTTCTGCCCTCCCTTGCGGACGGCCTGGGCATGGGGCTCGGTTTCACGCTCTCCCTCACCTTTCTGGGGGCGGTGCGGGAAATCCTCGGGAGCGGCACCTTGTTCGGCATGTCCATCCTGTGGAGCGCCTATGAACCCTTTACCGTGATGGTCAAGGCGCCGGGGGCATTCCTTTGCCTCGGTGTGATTCTGGGTCTCATGAACTGGGTCAGTACCATGCAGAGAAAGCGGGGCTGAGGGCGCGCCGCCGCCCGGCCGCTTTCGGTCGATTCAACGCGGGGCCTCTTTAGGCCCCTCCAGAGGGGAATCCAACGATGTCCGATTTCCTGCTCCTGTTTGTAAGCGCAGCGTTCGTGAACAACGTGGTCCTGGTTCGGTACCTGGGCCAATGCCCTTTTTTTGGGGTCAGCAACCGCCTGGACACGGCCATCGGCATGAGCATGGCCGTGGTTTTCGTCATCACCCTGGCCAGCGCCGTGACCTGGAACGTGCAGCATTACGTTTTGAATCCTTACGGCCTGGGCTACCTTCAGACCATCGCGTTCATTCTGGTCATCGCCACCCTGGTGCAACTGGTGGAGATGTTCCTTCAGAAATCCGTTCCCGCCCTGTATCGCGCCCTCGGAATTTTTCTGCCCTTGATTACGACGAACTGCGCCGTCATGGGCGTGGCCGTGCTCAATATTCAGAACGAGTACGATTTTGTCGAGACACTGGTGTTTGCCTTTTCCTCCAGCATCGGGTACGGCGCGGCTCTGGTTTTGATGACCGGCGTTCGAGAGCGGCTCAACACGGCCCCTGTGCTCAGCAACCTGGCGGGCACACCTGCGGCGCTGATCACGGCCTGCATGCTCGCCCTGGCCTTCATGGGGTTTGCCGGCATGGTGCAGTAAGCGGGTAGAGGGTAAGCATTCCATGATGGAGTAAGACGATGCTCGCAGCACTTTTGGCCATCGGTGGACTTGGACTCGTCGCTGGTGTGGGTCTCGCCCTCGCCTCGAAGGTGTTCTACGTGTATGTCGATCCCAAAATCGTGGCCGTGGAAGACGCCCTGCCCGGGGCGAATTGCGGCGGCTGCGGATATCCCGGGTGCAGCGGCGCGGCCGGCGCAATTGTGAGAGGATCCGCGGAACCCAATATCTGTGTGGCGGGAGGCAGCTCGGTGCACCGGGAGATCGCCGCCCTGCTGGGGGTGGAGATCAAGGAGCGGGAGCCGGAGATCGCACAGCCCGGCTGTACCTACGGCCTGGATCAGGCCGATCTCAAGTACCGTTACGACGGGTTCGGCGACTGCCGGGCCGCCGTGCTCCTGGACGGCGGGGCCAAGGTGTGTCCCGTCGGGTGCCTGGGCCTGGGTACCTGCGTCCGGGCATGCCCTTTCGGGGCCCTGTCCATGGGCCCGGACAACCTTCCCGTAGTGGATGTCGAACTTTGTACCGGATGCGGCACCTGTGAGCGTGTGTGTCCGAAGCACATCATCACCCTGACCTCCAGCTCCGGAAGTGTGCTGAACGAGTACACCACCGATCAATGCTCCGCCCCTTGCCAGCGGGCGTGCCCGGCCGGGATCGATGTCCCCCGCTACATTCGATTCATTGCCGAGGGGAAGGACATGGAGGCGGTTCGCACCATCAAGGAGACCAATCCCTTCCCGAGCGTCTGCGGCCGGATCTGCGTACACCCCTGCGAGTACGAGTGCAGGCGGAACCTGGTGGATCAGGGGGTGGCCATCAATCCCCTGAAACGATTCGCCTCGGATCGTGAAAGGTTGTCCGGTGAGCGGGTGCAGGCATACAGGGCCCCGGAGACAGGCAACCGCATCGCCGTGATCGGAGGTGGTGCCGAGGGCCTGACAGCGGCCTATTTCTTGAACCGGCTGGGGCACCAGTCCACCCTCTACGAGGGGTCTTCTCGAATGGGCGGGCTGCTTCGCTACGGCCTTCCGAAGAACCGCCTGCCGTCCGAGGTCCTGGACTGGGATATCGAGGGCGTTCGGGAGGCGGGAGTGACCTTCGAGACCCAACAGGGTTTGGGAAGGGATATGACCGTAGGATCCCTTCTGCAGGAGGGGTATGATGCGGTTATTCTCGCCCTGGGAGGCTGGGACACCCAGATGAACCGGCGGACGCCCGGCGAGTTTCTCAACCCCCTGCCCGGCGTTTATCTGCTGTTGGATTTCCTTCTGGCCCATCGAGAAGGCAAGCAGCGTATACTGGGAAAACGGGTGGTGATTCTGGGAGGCGGTACCGCCGCCCTGGAAGCGGCGCGAATCCATATCCGCGAAGAGGCGCGCGAGGTCCACATGGTGTTCCGGGAGCCGCGCAGCCGGGTGCATTTTTCGAACGAGGTGCTCATTGACGCCGAGGAGCAGGGAATTGAGCTCCATTTCGAGACCGCCGTGACCCGAATGATGGGCCGCGACGACGAGATGACCCATTTGGAACTCTCCGGCGTTGGCGGCGGGGACGATTCCGGACGTGTAATCCTGGAAGCGGACGCCTTTTTGACCGGTTCCGGGCGATTCCCCGAGCTGGTTTACGTTCCGCAGGGGGCGGGGGATGAAGAGAGAGAAAAGGCATCAGAGACGGAGTGGGAAACCCTGCTTCCCTATGCAGGGCCTTTTGCCGGTGAGGTCACGGGTCTGTTTCGTCCCGGCGAAGCAACCGTGGACTACCGTGCCGTAGTGGAGGCCATCGGCTCAGGGAGAAGGGCGGCCGGTACGGTTCACCGGCATCTGAGCGGGGAGAGCGTCGAAGGGCCGAAGAACATGATTCGCGCCGGCACGCGGGTGCTGGGGCTGGATGAGCTGGAGCCTGTGTCCATGACTCCCCGCGAGCCCACCCCCATGCCTGCCCGGGAGGATCTCATGGCCGACCCTTCCATGGAAGTGGAGCTGACCTTCAGCGAGGATCAGGCGAGACGGGAAGCCAAGCGTTGTCTGCAGTGCGGGCTCATTTGCTATCGGAGGACGGAGGGTCCTCTTCATTAGAGGCAAGGATGCGGCTCATTCGAGGTCGGTATTTCGAAGAGGCTTGCGAGGCGGCTCGCTCGAATCGCCGCAGAAGCAGGAACGATCCGATCATGGCCAGCATTCCGGTTGCCACGGCATAAGGAGTCGGATCGGCCGTACGTCCTTCGGCCCAGATGTCCCCCACATATGCTCCTGCAACGAGGGCGGCCACGGGAACCAGGTACACCAGGAACGAGACCTTCAAAACGGACGCGGCGGGAATAGTGATCTCCACGCGGTCCCCTTCCTTGGCCCCGAGCTCGTTCGAGAGTTCGACGCGCATGGTTTTTCCGGAAAGCACTTCGCAGGCCCCGCGGCTTCGGCACTGCTCGCACGCCGAGGATTGTTCCACCAGCACCACGGCTTCGTGAGGGGAGGCACGTTCGACAACACCCGGTTCTTTCAGCATGGGACCACCTGTTTGTAGAAAAAAGCGCTACGGTTCAGCGGAGACCCCCTGGACGATGTTGATTGTACGGTAACCGGCCGGCGCCGAAAGCGCAAACCCTTTCTCGGGCCTGTCTTCGTGTGGGTGTTTTCGCTTGACCCGCCCCTGAGGAGTCGGCATGCTTGAGCAGGCTGAGCTCAGGCAAGGCAGGCCGATCAAGAACGAATATTTCAATCCATGGTTGGAGTCCTGTTATGGAAAAGGATCACAAGATGATCATCAACAGCCGGGAGGTGAGTTTCTCCCCGGGTGAGACCATTCTGGAAGTTGCTCGAAGAATCGGCATTCCTGTCCCCACGCTCTGCTGTCTCAAAGGAGCCTCCCCAACCGGAGCGTGCCGTGTGTGTGTGGTGGAGGTAAAAGGGGCCCGCAACCTGGTCTCCTCTTGTGTAACCCCGGCCGGAGACGGAATGGAGGTCTTGACTGACAGCCCCCGAGTGATTCGGGCCCGCAGGCTGAATATCGAGCTGCTGCTGGCCTCCGGTCGGCACAACTGCCTGGTGAACGAGGCCGGCTTGGACGATTGGACCGATTTTCAGCTCCAGGCGCTGGACACGGAGGAACACAAGGACATCTGCCCGGCTTACGGGGACTGCCGGCTTCAGGATCTGGCCATTCAGTATCGAGCCCGGGCCGATCGCTTCCCTTCCGCTCAGGCCCAGTACCCCATGGAAAACGTAAACCCCCTTATTGTGAGAGATTTTTCCCGGTGTATTCTTTGCGGTCGTTGCGTTCAGGCCTGCAATGAGATCCAGGTGAACAATGCCATCAGCTTCGGTTACCGGGGGGAGCAGTCCAAGATCGTAGCCAAAGGGGATCTGCCCCTCAAGGATTCGGACTGCGTTTTCTGCGGAGAGTGCGTTCAGGCCTGCCCGGTCGGGGCGCTTGTTCCCCACAAGGACATGCTCCCTCACGGGCTGCAGGAGGAGGCGGAAAAGGTTCGCACCACCTGCTCTTACTGCGGGGTGGGTTGCCAGATGTTCCTGCACGTTCGTGACGGCCGGGTCGTCAAGATCACCGGGGTGGAGGAGGCCGGACCCAACTATGGAAGCCTTTGCGTCAAAGGCCGCTTCGGCTATGATTTCATTCACGACGAGGGGCGTCTGACCAGGCCGTTGATTCGAGAGGGGGAAACCTTTCGGGAGGCCGGCTGGGACGAGGCCCTGGATCTGGTGGCTGAAAGGCTCGGCACCCTGGTCAAGGAGTCCGGGGCTGACTCCATCGGCGTGCTCACAAGCGCACGCATCACCAACGAGGAGAACTATGTGGCCCAGAAGTTCGCGCGGGCCGCACTGGGAACGAACAACGTGGATCATTGCGCCCGGCTCTGACACAGCTCCACCGTGGCCGGTCTGGCCGCAGCATTCGGCAGTGGAGCCATGACCAATCCCATCGGGGATATCGAAGAGGCGGACGTTCTCTTGATCACAGGCTCCAACACCACCGAGAACCACCCCGTCCTGTCTTCCTATGTCAAGCGGGCCGTGTCCTTCAAGGGGGCGAAGCTCCTGGTGGTGGATCCTCGAAAGATTCCCATCACCAAGTTTGCAGACCTCTGGTTGAGGCAGAAACTGGGCACGGATGTGGCATGGATCAACGGCATGATGCATGTGATCATTGAGGAAGGGCTGTACGACGAAGACTATGTGAGATCCCGGACCGTGGGTTTCGATGATTTGAAGGCCATGGTGGAGAAGTTCACCCCCGAGTACGTGGAGACCGTAACCGGCATTCCCGCAGACGAGCTTGTCGCCGCAGCCCGGCTCTATGCCTCGGCCAGGGCGGCTTCGATCCTCTATGCCATGGGTATCACCCAGCACACCACCGGCACGGACAACGTCAAGTCCCTGGCCAACCTGGCCATGCTTTGCGGCAACGTGGGCGTCCGGGGTGGAGGCGTCAATCCTCTGCGCGGCCAGAACAATGTGCAGGGCGCCTGCGACATGGGAGGGCTTCCCAATGTGTACACCGGCTATCAGAAGGTGGCGGACCTGGCGGTGCGGGAACGTATGGCCGAGGCCTGGGGCCTTCAGACCCTGCCGGACCGCAACGGGCTGACGGTGACCGAGATGATGGAAAAGGCCCATCATGGAGACCTGAGCGCCTTGTACATCATCGGGGAGAACCCCATGGTCTCGGATCCGGACCTGACCCACGCCCGTCAGAGCCTGGAAAAGCTCGATTTCGTGGTGGTGCAGGACATCTTCATGACGGAGACGGCTCAAATGGCCGATGTGGTTCTTCCCTCCGCCTGCTTTGCCGAAAAAGACGGGACCTTTTCCAATACGGAACGCAAGGTGCAGCGTGTGCGAAAGGCGGTGCAACCGCCGGGTGAGGCGCGGGAGGATTGGGAAATACTCTGTGATCTGTCCACACGAATGGGCTTGGAGATGCGCTTTGACAATGCTCGAAAGATCATGGAAGAGATTGCGCAGGTCACCCCTTCCTACTGCGGAATCACCTATGAGCGCCTGGAACGCGAAGAGATCCATTGGCCCTGTACGGGAACGGACCACCCAGGCACGCCTTGCCTTCACATGGATCAGTTCACCTGCGGCCTGGGCGTGTTTCACGCCCTGGACTTCCGTCCCCCCGCCGAGGTGCCGGATGACGAGTACCCGCTGTACCTCACCACCGGGCGCGTGCTTTACCAGTACCACACCGGCACCATGACTATGAAGACCGAGGGCCTGAACCAACGTTCGCCGGAGTGCTTCGTGGAGATTTCAGAAGAGGATGCAAAGCGCCACAAAATCGACGACGGGGACCGCCTGAAGGTCCGCTCCCGGCGGGGAAGCATCGAGGCCAAGGCCATGATTTCCGACCAGGCGGTGGACGGAACCCTGTTCATTCCTTTTCATTGGGCCGAGTCCGCTGCGAACGTACTGACAAATGCGGCCCTGGATCCCACGGCCAAGATTCCCGAGTACAAGGTGTGTGCGGTGAGGATCGACCGATAGCCGGCATTCAAAAAGGTTTTGTCGAGGACATGCCTGGACTGGAGTACTGCTTTGGACCGGTGGTTTGCCGATCCCTGGGAGGAAAATCCGTGGAAAGGACGCCTGAATGACCGCCGGTCCCTCGATCTCTTTTGACTCCCTGCGGGAAATTCGAGACCGGGCCCTTCTATTGAGCCTGGGAAGGGCCTACCTGTGCGAGGCTGTCTTCATGAAGAAGTACGGCGCTGAATTGGAACGCGCCGTGGGGGTTCTGGACCGGGACGTTCAAAAGCTGAAAAGACGGTTTCCGGGTAAGTTCGCGCAGGAGGTGGACACGGACGGGGCTCTGGACGGAATAAGGGACCTGGCCGCCAGGCTTCAGGCCCCGGACCGGGTCATTCAGGAGCAATGCACCGTGGGGAAGCTCGGCGAGGATCTCGAGGACCGCCTGAAGCTTCTTTCCGACGCAGTGAAAAATGTGCAGAGACAGGTGGAGGGCGGGCCTGCAGAATACAGCGGCAAGGAGGCCGTGAGCGAGGCCTTCACGCGGGCGGGCGAGGCGGTTCGAGGGGGTATCGGGGTGCTGGGCAAGGCCCTGGGCGTGGCGCTCGTCGCCCTGGTGATCGTTTTCGGATATCTTTTTATCACCATGGAACGGCAAGGCGGTTTAGAGGAAGAGATTTCCCGCCACCGGCAGGAGATCCAGGCCCTTCGAAAGGACCTCCACCGCCTCGAGGAAGACAAGATCGACCCCCTGGAGTTTAGAATTCAGCAACAGGAGGGGGAAGGGTACAGCAGGCGGGACAAGGTTCGATTAATGGAGTTGAGCGTGAAGCTCGAGGCGTTGGAGCAGGAGGCCCAGGAATTGGAGGGGCGGATCGAGCAGCACCGGCGAGGCCTTCAGGCGGCGGAGAAGACCCTGGAGGCGTTGAGGCGGAAAGGCTTTTTTGAACGCCTTTTTCGCCGGTAGGGACGCTTTACATCAGATCATAAGATCCCGAAACTCTTCTTTCCCCCTGTAGGAAACGGACAGGACATCCTCTTCACTCCCCCCTTCGAGCCGAATCCGCGCCGGCTCGCCTGTTTTCACATCACTGTAAGCGGTTGCAATGGCCGCTGCGGTTTCGATTTCCCTGCGCTCTCCGCCACCCGGCAGGAGAACGGTCGGCCCCGGAATCCCCATGGGCCGCAGGATGGTGTCACCGTTCTCGGCCAGAGCGCTAAGGGCCTGGTTTTCCTTCTGGTTCCTCCCCACGATGGCCTTAATGGACGGTCCGATTCGAAAATGCCGCCCCAGTTTGAGTGCTTCGATATCCCTGGCCCGGGGACAGGATTCGGAGTCAAAAAGGTCTTTGAGTCTTTTGGAGAAGGTCTGGTCCGTCAACAAACACCCCCCAGCCGGGGACGGATAGTCCTGAATTCCAAGCTCCGTTGCCAGGGCCATCTGGGGTTTGCGGGATCGGCCGGAAAACCCCTTGAGCGCCTCCCTGTCCACCCACCCCTCTTTTTCCGGCAGAGTCGGCGGCAACCGCTTGGCGCAAAGGGGACGCAGAACCCGGCCCGCGTAACCGCTCTCCGATTCAACAACAGCCAGGGCCTTTCGGTTTTGGGACATGGGGCGTTGCCCCAGGACCTCACCGGTGATGATGAAGCAGGCCCCCTCCTGCTCCAGCATGTCTCCTGCGGTTCGAATCATCAAAGCATGACAGTCGATGCAGGGGTTCATGTTTTCGCCGTAGCCGTGTTTGGGGTTCATGACCATGGCCAGGTGAGGCTCGGTGATATCCACGATTCGAAGGGGGAGGCCTGCTCGAGAGGCGTAATGACCCACCCTTTGAGAAGGAAAAAAGGGGGTTTCAAAAAAAAGCCCCAGGACGTCTATGCCCTGGGCCCGGATCAACTCCGAGGCCAGCAGGCTGTCCAGACCGCCGGAAAAAACGGCCAGGGCCTTGATGTTCTGGGTTGTCTTGTTCAAGGCGCTCATAAAATCTCTTCGCTCCTTTGCAGGTCCCCGCTCTCTTACGTTTGCTCCGCTGTGCGGAACGGGGTTTCACGAGCGGCAGGTTTTGCAAGGCCTTCTCACCCCTCCGTACGGGCAAGGTCGTCCCTTCAGCAATCACAGGGGCGGAATGACTTGCTCTCGGGCTTTTTGCTAGGCCGCAGGGAAGGGTATGATGCGGTTATCGGTTGTGCCGTGGTGCTCAGGCCGGGCCGGCCGGGAATCAAAGTCCGGCTTCGGACAGCCTTTGAAGCGCATCCTTTTGTTCGCGATTGAGCTTCTTGGGCACGGCCACGGAAATCTGCACGTAACAGTCGCCCCGGCCGCCTCCGTTCATTCGGGGCATGCCGTGTCCCTTGATTCTAAGCCGGGCGTTCGGCTGGGTGCCGGGCGGCACTTTCATCCGCAGGGTCTTGCCGTCAATGGTGGTTACTTCGATGTCGGTTCCGTTCACCGCCTCTGAGAACCGGATCTCCCTGGTCATGATGAGGTCGTCGCCTTGCCTTCGAAAAACCGGGTGATCCAATACGCGGATTCGTATCAGAAGGTCCCCGGGCGAACCGCCGTACGCGCCGGGCTCTCCCTTGCCGGAGAGTCGAAGGCGCTTTCCGCTCGAAACACCCACCGGCACCTTCACATTGATTTGTTCCTGGTTTCCCCTGGAAGCGTAGGCTACGGTCTTTTCAGCGCCCGCAGCCGCATCTTCAAGGGTAACGGAAAGCTCGTAAATCAAATCCTGACCCTTGTGAAAGGAGGGACGGGCATTGCTGCAACCTGGTCGGGTACGGCGTTGCGCGGGGCCTCGGTCCCGAAATGCGGATGAGCCCGATCCGCCGAAGAACTGCGTAAAGATGTTTTGGCCGCGCCCGCCTCCCACGCCGAATTCCCGGAAGATGCTGCCGAAGTCGAAGTCCCGAAAAATGTCTTCCTGAGAAAATCGGTTCTGGAACCCTTCAGCCCCGAACATGTCGTATTGCTTGCGTTTCTGGGGGTCACTCAGTACTGCGTAGGCCTCGCTGACCTCTTTGAACCGGGTCTCTGCGTTTCGGTCCCCGGGGTTTCGGTCGGGATGATAAGTCATGGCCAGCTTGCGGTAGGCCTTTTTGATGTCGTCCTGAGAGGCTGACTTGGAAATGCCCAGAGTTCGATAGTAGTCTTTGTCCGCCATGGCTCACCCGAAAACACGGTTTGGATTCAGCCTTTAAAGTTAATCACCGCCGGAGGCAAGTCAAGCCGTGCCGGGTCAGGAAGTTCGGTCCGGAACTTTCGGAACTTTATTTCGACGTGAGCCGGTAGTCGAACGCGGCTCGAATATTCAATCGTTCAACGCGGATGTGCTCCGGAAATGGAGGAAAGGGCGCAGCTGAACGAACGGCACGGCAGGCCTCGTCATCAAGGATCTCATGTCCGGAAGGGGTGAGAACGCGGATAGAGGTCATGTCCCCGCTGTGGGACAGGGTGAAGACCAGAAGCAGGCGGCCCTCCAGGAGGTGGAGGCGGGCTTCCGGAGGGTAGGCCCAGCGCTCCAGGAGCCGGTCCTTGATGACGCGGGCGTAATCCACATACCGGCTGTCCTTGGTGTCCAGGCTGATGGTGTCTTCCAGAGGCTCCTCCGGCTGTGAAGACGGCTCGTCGCGCAGCCGGGCCTCCTCAGTCCCGGGTGACGGGTCCTTTTGAAGGTCTTCCACCGGCGGACGGATGAGCTCCAGTTGATAGAGCTTGGTCCGGGCCGGAGCAAGGAAAGAGGGAAACACCTGTTGAAAACCGAACAAGGCCAGGACATGTACCCCCAGGGAAAGGACCAGGGCGGCTCGCAGTGACGGGCGCCTGGGCGCCCTGCTATTCTTTGTCGTGCTGTGGATTGGATAAACCATTGACCCAGAGCTCGGTGCGCTTCTCAAACCACCATTCCGTACTGTCGGTGTCCAGGATGTTTTTCGCCATATCCCTGGCCGCCGCAGACTGAAGACGCCTCACGGCATAGCCCAGCCATTCGGAGGCGTATTTGTTTCCCAAGTCTAGCTCCTCCTTGAGTGCCAGAATGAGGTCGAGCTGGTCCGCATCCCTGGCCAGCCGGGCCTCCGGAGACTCTCCTGCATTGAATTCCCGTATGAGCTCCACGATGTCGTCGCCGAAAGGCAGGCCGGAGGCCATATCCTTCAGGGCTGCTTTCTCGTCGGCATGGACGTACCGTTTGTTTACATAGTTGAGGTCCCCGGTCCTGGCTTCGTGAAGGTCATGCAGGAGGCACAGGAGGATGGTCCGGTTGGAATCCACTCCGGTCTTGTGAAGCGAGAGCACGTATCCGATGACCGTGGTCCGGAAGCAGTGCTCGGCCACGGATTCGCGACCGGAGCCCAAAAACTGGTAACCGCTCCTCGGCGTTCTTTTCAACATCCCCACTTCAAACAGGAAGCTCGCAACGGCTTTCATGGTCCTCCCCTTGATCATCGTTCACTCAATAGGGAGTAGAGCGTCAAAAGTCAAGGCCCGTTTACTCTCTCCATTCACAACTTGATTTATTTGCCTATGATCATTACTATCAGCGTGTTTCCATCCGTAAACGGCCCTTTTCGCCGATCCCTGCGTTCGCATGCAGGATCCGGCGTACGATAAGCTTGCTTCCAAGACCCTGGTTGGTCCCGGGCCCTTCAAACCATTCGCCAGGGGGCCGGCGTCCTGCGGAAGCGTTCCGGATTTCGTGGCCGGCTCCGCCGCCTCGGTGAGAGAGTTATGTAAAAGGGAAATGATACAGAGACTGAAGAACAATGAATGATTCAAACTACAGGAGAATTTATACCTATCCGCAATCAGTTCTGCGACAGCCGGCCGAACCGGTGGAGAACATCGATGAAGAGATTCAGGCCTTGATAGACGGCATGGCTGAGACCATGTACTCCGCTCCCGGCATCGGGCTGGCGGCCAACCAGGTCGGGGTGTTGAAGCGGGTGGTGGTCTATGATCTCTCAGCGCAGGAGAAGGGCCCCCATCTTCAGGTGCTCATCAACCCGGAGATCGTGCTCTTCGAAGGGCACACCACCTATGAGGAGTCGTGCCTGAGCGTGGTCGACTACGCCGCCGAGGTGGCCCGCAATGAGCGGGTGAAGGTGCAGGGCGTCGACCGGAAGGGCGACCCTGTGGACGTGGAAGCCGAAGGCCTGCTGGCCATCTGCCTTCAGCACGAGATCGATCACTTGAATGGCGTCCTCTACATCGATCACATCAGCAACCTGAAACGGGCCCTGTACAAGAAGAGACTTAAAAAGATGTTAAGAAAGAACGAATCTCCCCCATGAGCATGGAGCATTGTCCCCCTCGACCGCTTTCGGCCGACCCGCGAATCGTCTTCATGGGCACGCCGGACTTTGCCGTTCCCTCCCTTATGTCGCTCCTGGAGTCGGGCTACGAGGTGTCGAGCGTGGTGACCCAGCCGGATCGGCCCAGAGGGCGGGGGCGCAAATTGGTCCCACCCCCTGTCAAGGCGGCGGCTGAAGAGCGAGGCTGTATCGTGCTCCAGCCCGAATCGGTGAACCGGCCGGAGTTTCCGGAGGCCCTCCGCGCACAGCAGCCTGATCTCATCGTGGTGGTGGCGTTCGGGCAGATCCTGAGGCCGGCCATTCTGTCCGTCCCCCGTTGGGGGGTGGTGAATATTCACGCTTCCCTTCTTCCCAGGTACCGGGGTCCTGCACCCATCCAGTGGGCAGTGCTCAACGATGAGCCCAGGACCGGTCTTACCCTGATGTGTATGGAGCAGGGACTGGATACAGGGCCGATTTTGTATCAGGAGGAGGTGAAGATCGCCCCGAAGGAAACCGCCGGTCACCTTCACGACAAACTGGCGGCCATGAGCGGCGGATTTTTGCTCCGCTCGCTTCATGCCCTGATGCAGGGGCCTGTGATTAGTGTCCCCCAGGATCCGCTGGAGGCCTCGTATGCGCCCAAGATCACCCGTGCCATGACGCGCATTGATTGGCATATGCCGGCTCGCGCTATCGCTGCGCAAATCCGCGCCCTGGACCCTGCGCCGGGCGCGGGGACCACCTTCAAAGGACATACTCTCAAGCTGTTCAGGGCCTCCCAGGCAGGAACCGCAAAGGAAGAATCGCCCGGCCGCGTGTGGGCGTCCGGGGAACGGCTGGTGGTGGAGGCGGGCGAGGGACGGGTGTCCGTGGGCGAGATCCAGATCTCAGGAAAAAGGCGCATGCCCGTCTCCGATTTTCTGCGCGGTTTCCCGTTGCAGACCGGAAACCGCCTCGGAACGTGAGCCCTTTGTTCCGGTGAAGACATGTTGTGGACGAAACAACCTACCGGGGGAAGTCCCTTGAAGAACGACACCACACCGGAAAAGAGGAGATTCATCCTCCTGCTCCTGCTCAGCTGCGTCGTGCTGGTGGCCCTGGCCGTGCTTTTGTGGTGGGTCCCCTATGTCGGCTTCGCGTCCATTCACCCCCACCTGCCCCTGATCATGGGTGTGGCGTTCGCCGGGGCCGTGCTCTTCCTGCTGGGCGGGGCGCTGACCCTGGTGTTCACCATCCTTCGCGGCAAGAACCTCTTTTTCAACCGTCGCATACGCGGGGTGGTGATTCGCTTCCTGTTTCCCATCCTGGTGCTGGTGGGAAAGGTGGTGGGGATCAAGAAGGACCAGGTCAGGCGGAGCTTCGTGGCCATCAACAACCAGCTGGTGCTCGCGGAGGGCGGAAAGGTCCCGCCGGAAAAGCTGCTCATTCTGCTTCCCCACTGCCTCCAGTACCATGAGTGTGCCGTTCGTATCACCGGGGATGTGGAGAATTGCGAGGGCTGCGGCAGGTGCAAGATCAAGGACCTGGTGGCCCTGGGAAAGGCCTACGGCGTGTCCATGGCCGTGGCCACAGGAGGGACCCTGGCGCGCAAGATCGTGGTGGAAAAGCGCCCCCACCTGATCATCGGTGTGGCCTGCGAGCGGGACCTGACCAGCGGAATTCAGGACTCTTATCCCATCCCGGTTTACGGCGTCCTCAACCGCCGGCCGAACGGACCGTGCTTTGACACGGATGTGGACCTGAACAAGGTGGAGGAGGGGGTACGTACCTTTCTGGAACATGGAAAAACGCCGACCGAGAGATGTGGCCCTGTTCATTCTGAGTCGAGAGGGCGAAAAGAGCGGGCCCTGGGGTGACCTTCTGGATGAGTCGTTTCAGCGGAACCCTCACCTCACCCGTCTCGATCGGGCATTCGTCAGTCACCTCGTGAACGGCGTGTGGCGGTGGAGGGGCAGGCTGGACTGGATGATCGATCAGGCCTCTTCCCGGCCCCTCCGCTCGATTTCTCCTCCGGTCCTACATATTTTACGTCTTGGACTGTACCAGGTCCTCTACATGGACCGGGTTCCCGAATCGGCCGCAGTGAACCGGGCGGTGGAGCAGGTGAAGGCCGTGGGCTCGTCCCGGGCCGCGCCGTTCGTGAACGCCCTTTTGAGAAACCTGTGCCGAAATCGCGGCGGGATCGGGTTTCCCCATGCGAAAGAAGACCCGGTTCGCCACCTGGCCACGGTTCATGCGTATCCCCGGTGGCTGGTGTCCCGCTGGCTCGAGGCGTTCGGTTTCCAGGAGACCGAGGCCCTGCTCGAGGCCCAGAACCGGATCCCCCGCCTCGACATTCGTGTGAATCCACTGAAGGGGACCCGCGAGGAGCTCCAGGAGGAACTCTTCAGGGAAGGCGTGGAGGCCGTCCCCATCCAAGCCGTTCCCTCGGGGCTTTCTCTGGAAGGCATGAGAGGCCGTGTGGATCGCCTCCCATCGTTTCAAGAAGGCCGCTTTCAGGTGCAGGATCGAGCCGCCCAGGCCGTTGGTTTCCTGTTGGCCCCTGAGCCGGGCGAGCGGATCCTGGATCTCTGTGCGGGCGTGGGAGGCAAATCCACGCATCTGGCCGAGCTCACCCAGGACCGCGCTCGAGTGACGGCGCTTGACATCCATCACTCGCGGTTGATAGACCTTCAGCGGTCCGCGGACAGGCTCGGTCTGCAGGGCCTCATGCCTGTGAATGCCGACGGCGTCCGGGACCTGACCGGACTTTTTCGGGCACGCTTCGAGGCGGTCCTGGTGGACGCGCCCTGTTCCGGCCTGGGCGTGCTGCGCAGGCATCCGGACGGCAAGTGGAACCGGTCCCAGGCGGATATCCGGAGGCTGGCGGCCCTCCAGAAGACCCTCTTATCCCGGGCCGCGGGCGTCCTTCGATCCGGCGGCCGTATGCTGTTCGTGACCTGCACCATCACCCCCGAGGAGAACGAGGGCGTGGTCGAGGCCTTTCTCCATAAGCACAAGGATTTCTGCCGCATCCGTTTGGACCAAAGGGTTCCTTCTCAAATGAAGCGGTTCATCGACCACCAAGGGTTTTTCCGGACCCTCCCTCACATTCATGACACGGACGGGTTCTTCGGGGCCCTTTTTTTCAAACACTGAAGGGCCTCGCGGATTTTGATCCAGGTCGAAGCCCATTGCCACAGGAGACCGACACATGGCCAAGATCGCCCCCTCCATCCTTTCCGCGGATTTCACCCGGCTGGGAGAGGAGATTCGTCTCGTCGAGCAAGCAGGTGCGGATCTCATTCACGTGGATGTCATGGATGGACATTTCGTCCCCAACATCACCATCGGGCCGTTGGTCGTGGAGGCCGCCAAAAGAGTCACCGACCTGCCCCTGGACGTGCACCTCATGATTACGGACCCGGACGCTTACGTGGATGCGTTCGCAGAGGCCGGTGCGGACATCATCACGGTCCACAGCGAGGTTGTTCATCATCTGCACCGCTCCATCCAGCGTGTGCGCATGGCAGGTGCCCGGCCCTCGGTGTGCCTGAATCCCGCCACGCCGCTTGACGCCCTGGAGTATATTCTGGATGATGTGGACATGGTCCTTCTGATGAGCGTCAACCCCGGGTTCGGTGGGCAGACCTTCATTCCGGCCGTCCGGAACAAGATCGAGCGGCTTCGGCGGATGATCGACGACCGGGGGCTGGACATCGAGATCGAGGTGGACGGAGGAATCGGCCCGGACAACATCGGGGATGTCTACGCCGCAGGTGCGGATGTGTTCGTGGCCGGATCGGCCGTCTTTTTGAGCGAGGATTACGCACGCACCCTTCAAAGCATGCGGGAGGCGATCAGTAAGGCCGGCAGGCCGCAGGAGTCCGCCTGATCCCACGCCTTGAAAAGATTTTGACGCACCCTTGGAGAGGTGGTATATTTATAGATTCGATTGCGGGAGGGATGGCCGAGTGGTCGAAGGCGGCGGTCTTGAAAACCGCAGAAGGGGCATAACCTCTTCCGAGAGTTCGAATCTCTCTCCCTCCGCCAGGGAAAAGACCGTGGCACGGAGAAGCACATCGTAGAAAAATGCGGAGAGATGGCCGAGTTGGCTGAAGGCGCTCGCCTGCTAAGCGAGTGTGGGGTGTAAAGCCTCACCGAGGGTTCGAATCCCTCTCTCTCCGCCAGATCAAACACTTGGGCGGCCTTTAGGCCGCCTTTTTTTATTGAATCGCGCAATCTAGGTCTAAAAATGAAGCCGGTCAAATGAAGATCGATATCTTTTAGGAAATCGGGGTTGCTTATTTTCCTAGATGGAAGTATTTTCTTGAGCAGGAAAGCCGGGGGAATCAGGAAAATGCCAACAAAAAATGAAATGCTCGAACAACTCCGAAAGGGAGAGATTTCGCTTTCTCCCCTCTCTTTTCGTCTACTGCTGGAGAATCCTGATATAGGGAAAAACAGCCGTCTTGATGCGCTTGTGGAAGCGTCGTGGGGGAAGTACAAGGCGAAATTCGCGGTTGAGTGTAAATCCCTCGCGACACCCAAATCGTTTCAAGATGGGATCAACCGCCTGAAAATGGCTTCCTTGCCGAAGGACTGCAATCCCACGCTGTTTGTGCCCTTTCTGAGCGAAACGCAATTGAGGGAGTTGGAAAAAGAGGGGATCAGTGGGCTCGACCTTTGCGGCAATGGTGTCGTGATTGCAAAGAACAGTTTTTTCGTTTTTCGGAGCGGCGGGAAAAACAGGTTTCCCTCATCCGCGCCGATCAAGAATATCTATCAAAGAAACAGCTCCATGGTGGGGCGTGTCTTCCTAGTCCGATCCAGCTACAACACTGTTCGAGATGTCTGCGGAGAGATCAACCAACGGAACCCCTTGGTGAAGCAATGGGAAAAAACGCCCATGAGCCTTTCCACGGTCTCAAAGGCATTGAAGACCCTGGAAGAGGACTTGCTCATCACGCGTGAATCCGCCATCCGCCTGTTGCAGCCGGACAAGCTTCTGGAAAGACTGAAAGAGAACTATATCCCCCCAAGTATCAAAGCACAGGTTCGCCTCAAGGTCCCTGAGGAGAAGAAAACCTTACCGGAATTGTTGAGAAAGGCCTCAAAAGATTTGGGCCTCCCTCTGACAGGTACGGGAAAGTCATCGGTGGAACGATATGCCGTTATGCAACGGGGGGCTCTCTTGTCTGTTTACTGCCCTCGCCTAGAAAGGTTGGTGGAAAAGGTGGAGGGTAGCCAAACGGATCGTTTTCCAAACCTTGAGCTTTTGGAGACCGAAGATGAGACGGTTTTTTTTGACCGCAGGGATGAGGGGGATTTCTGGTGGGCATCCCCCGCACAGGTGTACCTGGAGTTGATGGCCGGGGACAAACGCGACAGAGAAACCGCCGAACAGGTGAGATCATATATCATGAATAACCTCGGGACAGTGCTTCCATGAATCCTGTTACAGGCCTCAGGACATCCCTGCTGGACTTGCTCCATGAGCTGGACGGCTCGGACATTCGGCTCATCATCGGTGGGGGCTTTGGAATTTATCTCAAGGTAGAGCATGTGCAACAGCTGGGGGTTCGTACGTTGCTGGAGCAGTGGCCGGAACCGCGGTCAACGAATGATCTCGATCTCTTTCTCCGAGCGGAAGTCCTCATCGAATCCGCAAGAGCAAGGCCTCTTGCTGAGGCTATTGAGCGATTGGGATATGAAGTCGTTCCGGGAGCTGAAAAATATCAGTTCGTCAAAACAGGTCCAGGAGGCGGGGCTGCAGGCAGCGTAAAGGTGGACATCCTCACAGGACCCCGGGCCTGTTTTCAGGACACACGAGTTAAGGTGGACGCGCGCCGTGTTCGCCCCAAACCGTCTGTCGGTATTCACGCCCATCCGGTAGACGAAGCTCTCACAATAGAGGAGGGCCTTTTGCCCGTGCCTCTGAAGGGCCGACTCAGTTCAGGCGATCCCTGGGAATCCGAAATCAGCATTCCCCATCCCTACACCTTTCTCATGATGAAGCTCTTTGCTTTCAGGGATCGTATCGATGATCCGGATAAGGAATTTGGCCGCTACCATGCTTTGGACCTTTACTCGATCCTTGCGACGACTTCGGAGGAAGAGTGGAAATATGGCCTTGAGATGAGTTACCGCTACCGTGCCCAGCCTTATGTGATCGAGGCCGGCAGTCTGGTTTCCGAATACTTCACCCATCTTGATCAACTGGGTGTCATTCGACTCCAGGAAAGCCCTTACTACCGCCCCGAGCTTCAGCTGGATGCATTCATTTCGGCCCTGAAAGAACTGTTTCCCGGGGCCATCGCATTCCCGTCAGAGGAATGACCGGCTCAGGGGTGTCGTCACTGAATATCTGAGGAATCTCATCGCCAAACAGGTCGACGATAACGGCCTCGTGATCTGGTATGCATCCGCTGAACCTGCCCGACACTAAGGCCTTTTGCCATTGTAGGGCCACGAATTAGACCGACCAGACCACCTACCGATTTTTCGGAATCGCTTGACAGATAGGGATGGGGTTTCGGATTAATTGGGCTTCTTGCTCAGAGGCCCTCATCCGAAAAAGAATGGGCGGAGAGTGTAGCCGCACTCT
>CAZQCK010000019.1:0-35938 GCA_964591925.1 uncultured Desulfobacterales bacterium | reverse complement strand
TTGATATATTAAGTGTTTTTTCGATAGACTGCAATTTGAAACGCTCAATTCAGGTTCAAGTAAACCCGGGAAGGGAAAGCGCATGGATGTCTCGTGTTCAATGTCCGCAAGATACACTTCCCGCTATCCGGATGTAGGTTTCGGGTGGGTGCTTCTCAGCGGATGCGAAAACCCGGAAAACCCCGAGGGCTTTGACCTTTACAAAAGAAAGCTTTTAAGGCGAATGAGAAGGCGCGAAACCCTGGCCGGAATCACGGAGCGAATCAACACCTACGATGACTTCTTTTCCCGGTTCGGCCACCCATGTCCTCTTCCAGGGCATCTCAAGCGTACCGTGAATAGTGGATTCCCCCGCTACAACCTGCTCGTGGACGCTCATTTCATGGCCGAGATGTGTGCCGGAATCCTGGTGGCCGTTACTGATCTGGATCGAATGCAGGGGGGCTTGATTCTGGACCTGGCCGATGAAGGTGAGATCTGCCTGGGGATGGGAGGCCGGGAAATGCGAACGCGAAACGGAGAGATTGTGCTGCGGGACGAGGCCGAGATCGTCTGCGTTCTCTGCCAGGGGGCGGACCAGAAGACCAGGGTTCGAGAAGACACGAAAAATGTCCTGTTCTATGCCTACGGTGTGCCCGGGGTCTTATCGACATATCTGGAAGACGGCCTCAATGTGGCCGAAGAGGCGGTGCAGAAGTTCGGCGGTGGTGTGAGTCAGGGTGTTCAGGTGATCAGGCCGGGGCGCAAAAACGGGGGTGGTCGATGATCCGCAAGATCATCTCCGGAGGGCAGACCGGCGCGGATCGAGCCGCCCTGGACACGGCCATTAAAGCGGGCATTACGCACGGAGGGTGGGTTCCCATGGGCCGAAAGGCGGAGGACGGACGAATCCCCAAAGGATATCGCCTTCAGGAGATGCCATCCTTTCGCTATGCCGACAGGACCGAGAAAAACGTACTGGATTCGGATGCCACCCTGATTGTCTCCCGTGGCCCTCTCACCGGCGGCTCCCGGCTCACTCTGGGGCTTGCCCGTCGTCACGGAAGGCCCTGTCTGCACGTGAACCTGGAGTATGCCCACACGCAGGAGATGGCCGCATCCGTCCGATCCTGGATCCTTCGACACGATGTCAAGACCTTGAACGTGGCCGGACCCAGGGCGAGCAATGACCCCGCCATCTACTCCCTGGTCTCGACCCTGCTGCGAGCGGTTCTCTTCGAGGAATCCCATAAAGAGCCGGCTGATAGTTTTTCAGGCGAAAAGGAGGGCCTATGAAAAGCCTTCGATGCAAAACAGGTTTGGTTGTTATGGGGGTTGTGGCGGCTGCGGCTTTGTTGACCTTGGTTACTCCGAACAAGGCGCCGGCGCGGTCCGTAAAATTCGTCAACTCCCTGGACATGGAGTTTGTCCTGGTTCCAGCCGGGTCCTTTATGATGGGCAGCCCGAAGAGCGAAGCCCACCGGGACAATGACGAGCTCCTGCATGAGGTCACCATTACCAAACCCTATTATATTCAAACCACGGAAGTAACCCTCGGTCAGTGGCGGGAGATAATGGGGACGAAATTTTTCGGAAAACGAAAGGGAGATCCCGGCGATCCCGTGGTCAGTGTGTCCTGGTTTGATTGCATGGAGTTCATCGAAAAGCTGAACAAGCGGGAGGAAGGTACCTATCGGCTTCCCACGGAAGCGGAGTGGGAGTACGCCTGCCGGGCGGGCACCGACACCGCCTATTTCTGGGGAGATGAACCCGGCTGCTCCCGGTTCATGTACGGCAACAACCCCCTGAAATCGGAGATCTGCATCGAGCATGTGAAATCCATGGGGTTGGAGCCGGGAAAACCCGCGCCGGTGAAGAGCTACGAGCCCAATCCCTGGGGCTTGTACGACACCCACGGCAATGTGTGGGAGTGGTGCAGCGACTGGTACGCGGCTTACCCCGAGGAAAGCGTCACGGATCCGCAGGGACCCGACAAAGGTAATCGTCGGGTTCGTCGAAGCGGAAGCTGGTACAAGTACCCCTGGTATTGCCGCTCCGCCAATCGAAACATGGGTCATCCGGCTATAAAGCATGACACCCTGGGCTTCAGGCTGGTGAGAGAGGCGGAGTGATCCAATGGAGAGGCTAGATAGACTGACCTGGTTCAGCGGCCGCCCCGGCCCCCTTGTGCTCGTTATTATGGACGGCATTGGAATAGGGAAAAGAGGAGAGGGCAATGCCTTGCACCAGGCAAAGACCCCGAACCTGGACGACCTGTTCCAAAGCCCCTTGTACACGGAACTCCAGGCCCACGGCAGGGCCGTGGGTCTTCCCACCGACGATGACATGGGAAACAGCGAAGTGGGACACAACGCCCTGGGCGCAGGCAGGGTCATTTCTCAGGGTGCGCAACTCGTCAACGAGGCTCTGGAAACAGGGCGGATCTACGAGACCCCGGTGTGGAACGAGATCGTTGAGCGGGCCCGATCCGGAGGTGCGGTCCATTTCATCGGCCTCCTTTCGAATGGAAACGTCCACTCCCACATCAACCACCTGAACGCTCTCCTTGACCACTGCGCTTCGTCCGGGTTCCCAAGTGTCCGGGTCCACGCCCTGCTGGACGGCCGGGACGTGGGGGAGCGCTCCGCTCTGGACTATGTGCTTCCCACCCAGGACCGTCTCGCGCGGCTTTCCCGCGAGAACAACCTCGATTTTGCCATTGCGTCCGGAGGAGGACGCATGAAGGTCACCATGGACCGGTACTACTCTGACTGGGAGATCGTGAAACGGGGTTGGGATGCGCATGTTCATGGAAAGGGGCGTCCCTTTCAAAGCGCCGAAGAGGCGGTGCGAACCTACTACGCTGAAGATCCAGGCATCACGGATCAATACCTCGATGCATTCGTGGTGGTGGATGAGAACGGGAACCCGGTGGGGCCCATACGGGACGGAGATGCGGTGGTGCTGTTCAACTTCCGGGGAGATCGCGCCATAGAGATCTGCGAGGCCTTCACTCGGGAGGATTTTCAGGCGTTCGACCGCGGTCGGGTTCCGGACGTGGTATTCGCCGGTATGATGCAGTACGACGGGGACACCGGTCTGCCTCCCAAGTATCTGGTGGAGCCGCCCGTGATCGAGCGCACCGTGAGTGAATATCTCTGCGCCGAACGCATTCCCATGTTCGCGATCTCAGAGACGCAGAAGTACGGACACGTCACCTATTTCTGGAATGGAAACCGCTCCGGCTACATTGATCGCTCGCTCGAGACCTATGTAGAGATTCCAAGCGATCGAATCCGGTTCGACCAGGCCCCTCGCATGAAGGCGCATGAAATCACGCAACGAACCATTTCCATGCTTCGAGAGGGGACCTATCGTTTCGGAAGACTGAACCTTGCCAACGGCGACATGGTGGGCCACACAGGCGTGATGGATGCCGCGGTGACGGCTGCGGAAACCGTGGACACCTGCGTGGGCGATCTCCTGTCCGTGATCCGGGAGCTCCAGGGGATCGCCGTGGTCACGGCCGATCACGGCAACCTGGACGTCATGTTCACGAGAGACCGGGAGGGAAACAAGGTCGTAAAGACCGCCCACACCCTGAACCCGGTTCCGTTCGTCATCGAGGACCCCGGCTACGACGGGGAGTACGAGATGTCGCCCTTGAAGAAGGCCGGCCTTTCCAATGTGGCCTCGACCCTTCTGAATCTGCTGGGTTTTGACAAGCCGGAGGATTACGACCCGTCCTTGATTCGTGCCAAAGGGGTGCCGGATTGAGGCCTGAAAGCCTGGTTCGACCGAGGAGTCCGCTTTGAACGCCAAGCACGGACCGGAAATCCGGTACGCCTGGGACAAGCAGTGGGTGATCGAATGGAATGTCCCGAGACGGGAGACCAAGGGGGTCTCCGGGCCGGTCGTGGAATACGACCACAATCTGGTGATTCAAATAGATCTGCAGGATGAAGAGCGCGGGCATGTGAATGAAGTCACCCGAAGCATCACCCTGTTCAGCACCGATCACATGCTCAGCGTGGAGGATCGGATCAACCACCTCACCGGCAGGAAGATTCGCCGACAGATCATCGACAACCTGGTTCGTCTCAAGCGCGAGCTGGCAGGCTACCGGTTGACCGTCGACTGAATTTTCCCTTCGACCCGCGTTCCGCGTATTTCAACAAAACCCGGCTCGGGAAGATCATAGGCCGGGGCATTTCTCATAGTTCGAGAGAAAGTCGTCGATCAACCCTTCTTTAGTGAACTCCTTCGGGTTGCGGATCTTTCTCTCTTTTCCAGGCAGCACCACCTGCACACGCCAGTCCTTGGGCTCGTCCGGGCGTACGATCTGCGGAAAAGCAAACGTCTTGCCGTGGTGGCGCACTTCACGGATCGTGTAATAAAACTCCCGCTCATCATCGTGATACACCGACAGGGTTACCTGATAGGGCTCTCGATCGATCCGCGCCTGAACATGCGGATGGCTTCCCCGGAGTTCGCGCTCCAGCTCGCGAAACGCCGGAAGCACGATTGAATCGAAGAAGTGGTCCAGCCGTTTCCTGCGCTCCTCTTTGGACTTGTCGCCTTCTTCTTCCTTCTTTTGGATACGCCTCTGCTTGCTGGTGACAAGATTCTGAAGCTTGCTTTTCCAGGTACCCATGGTTTGTCCCCCTCACTGTGCAGGTGACGGTTCGCCCTGCACCTTGACGCCCGTTTTCCCGGAGGAGACCTCCGCCGGGGCGCAATGTTCCACATAGCTTGTCACCGGGACGGATCGAAGCCCCTTCACCAGGCTGACGCAGATGACCAGCATGATCACGCAAAAGGGCAGGGCGGTGGTGATGACCGCGGTTTGAAGGGCTGCGAGGCCCCCGGCCACCAGAAGCACCGCAGCCACCGCCCCTTCGATGAGGGCCCAAAATATTCGTTGTCCCACAGGGGGATCGGGATCTCCTCCGGAGGTCAGGATATCGATGACCAGGGAACCCGAGTCCGACGAGGTGACAAAGAATGTAGCCACCACCAGGGTGGCCAGGACCACGCTGACACTGGAGAGGGGGAGCCGCTCCAGAAGGGCGAACAAGGCCGTGGGCAGGCTCTCTGACACTGCGGTGGAGATGCCCCCTTTGCCGAAAAGCTCCATGTAAAGAGCGGTGTTCCCGAAGACCGTCAACCAGATGAAGGTCAGCAGGGTGGGAACGAGAAGTACACCACCGATGAACTGGCGGATTGTTCGTCCCCTGGAGACCCGCGCGATGAACATGCCCACGAAGGGGGACCAGGAAATCCACCATCCCCAGTAGAAGAGAGTCCATTCCTTTTTCCAGGCCATGCCCTGATAGGCATTGGTCTTGAAGGTCATGCCGATGAGCTCCTGAAAGTAGCTCCCAATGCCCTGAACGAGAGACCCCAGAAGGAAAACCGTGGGACCGGTTACCAAAACAAAGACAAGCAGCAGCACACCCAGGAACAAGTTCATCGTACTCAATCGACGAATGCCGTTGTCCAGCCCCGATACTACGGAGATGGTGGCTACAGCCGTTATGCCCGCGATGAGCAAAAGCTGATTGGTCTGGGATTGGGACATGAAGCCCAGGTAGTGCAGGCCGGCGTTGACCTGTTGAACACCCAGGCCCAGTGACGTGGCCACGCCGAACAGCGTTCCGAAGACCGCCATGATCTCCACGGTGTTTCCGGCCGCACCGTGAATTCGTTCTCCAAGAAGTGGATAAAGGGTGGAGCGAATGGAGAGCGGCAGGTCATAGCGATAGGCAAAAAAGGCGAGGGACAGGCCCACCACGATGTAGATGGCCCAAGCGTGGAGTCCCCAGTGAAAAAAGGTCAAGATCAAGGCCTGTCTCGCAGAAGCCTCACTTCCGCCTTCTCCCAGCGGAGGATTGCTGAAATGGAGAACCGGCTCGGCTACACTGTAGAACAGCAGCCCGATACCCATTCCGGCGCTGAAGAGCATGGCAAACCAGTTCAGGTTGCTGAACTCCGGCCGGTTGTGGTTCTTTCCCAGGCGGATCTTGCCGTACGGGCTGAAAAACAACCACAACACGAAGAAAAGAAAAAATCCTACGCCCAGGATGTAAAACCAGCCGAAATTCAGGGCGATGCCCTCTTGAAGAATTTCGAAAAAAGAATTGACGGGTTGTGTGAACACTGTTCCGAGGAACAGAAAGCACAGAATGAACGCCGCGGAAATGAAAAACACGTACGGATTGACCTTCATGCGGTTCCCCGGTTCGAATGAAGTGAATGGGATTCCAAAGGTTCCACAAGGATTATGGAGGGGTATATGGAGGGGTAAATGAACAGGAAGCTACGAGTTCCCCATATTGGCGCTCGAACACGAAGCCTTCTTTCAAGAAAACACATTCCAGCTTCTTCCAGTGAAGAGGGGTTATGCGCGACATGGCTTTTCGGGGTCGTTGTGTACTAAAAACGGAATAGGCACGTCGATGTAATCGCTCCTCTTCACAAACGATCTTTCACACTTTGGAGAGTCATAGGTAGCAGCTTTAAACCCACATTCTTTTAGCGCTGCATCCAATGTGCCTCGTTCAAAACAGGAAATGAGAAACAGGCTCACGGCTTCTGCAAGATTTTGGCGCGCGGCTTCTCGTGTTTCCCCTTGAGAATGAACATCCAGGGCGGGACAGGACGCTACCACCCAAGATTCCCTTTGAGTAAACGAAACAGGCAAATTCAGTGTAATAGAAGCCTGTGCTTGCATTTCTGCTCCTTTCATGGGCCATGGTTCATTTTGATTTTACCAATGGCCTGCCGAAAAAGTAAAGCACCAACATACCGAGTACTAAAAAGATAGATAGGACCGAAAAACGAAGAAGGGCTAAAACTTGAAGCCCTTGCCGGTAGAAGGGCTCAACCGCAAGACATAATAAAAGCCCTCCTGAGAGGGCTGTTTATCCTGTCTGCTTGTGAAGACGCTTGATATTCCTATTTTTCAGGTGGTGGGCGGTCGGGGATTTGAACCCCGGACTTCCACCGTGTGAGGATGGCACTCTCCCGCTGAGTTAACCGCCCGTGCTTCGATTTGTATCGTACAGCGAATCATCCTCTTACAATAGAAAAAGAGGGATGTAAACAAAAAATGAGCTGTTTTTCAAGAACGCGCTCAGTCACGGCTGGAAGGGCTGTAAGAGCATTGAAATTACAGGGAAGGATGATCCGGGCCCACGGACCGCCCGGCGGCTTCCACCTCTTCATCGGTAAGCGCGCGGTATGCTCCCACTTTCAGGTCCCCCAGGACCAGCGGGCCGAACCCGATGCGCATGAGTTGAATGACCGGGTGCCCGACCGCCTCCAGGGTGCGGCGCACAATCCGCGTACGCCCGACACGAAGGGTGATACGAAGGACACTTCGGCCGCCGCCTTGCCTTACAAGCGTCACCCCGGCCGGTCCGCTGGGTCCGTCGGCGAGTGGAACCCCGCGCCGGATTCTTTCCAGGGTGTCCGGCGCTATCCCTCCTTCCACGGTAAGCTTATAGGTGCGGGGGACTTTGTAGCGGGGATGGGTCATACGGTGGGCCCATTCACCGTCGTTCGTCAGCAGGAGCAATCCCAGGCTGTCAAAGTCGAGGCGACCCACCGGGTAAACGCGTTCGCCCACATCACGGACTAACTCACTGACCACAGGGCGCCCTTGGGGATCTTTGAGCCCGGAGATGGTGCCGAACGGCTTGTTCAGCATGAGGTAGATCCGGTGCCTGGGCGGGGCGATCTCCCTGCCGTCCACGCAAATGCGGTCCTTGCCCCATACGGCGGCGGCTCCCGGAGTCTGTACAGTCTGACCGTTCACCGTAACCCGGCCCGCTGCAATGAGCTCGTCCGCCTGCCTTCTGGAGGAAACACCCGCAGAGGAGAGGAGTTTGTTCAGCCGAAGCGGGCCCCGAGGCTTCAAGGGCGGGGCCGGGTCTTTGGGCTGCCTTTGAGAAACCTCACTCCCCTTGGGCGTCGGTTTCACCGGCCTTCGGCGCGATGGGGCCTTGCTCCGGGTCGTGGTTCTTTTCGGCTTCCTGCGGGCTTTCCTGGAACTGGAAGAGGGCCTTTTCCAAGAAGGACGACTGATTTTCCGTGCCATGTTCCTCGCTTCCAAATGCCTTGATTTCTTTTAACTTGGGGAGGGAATCAATACTGTCGAGGTCGAACACCTCCAGGAACCGGCCGGTGGTGCCGTAGATCAGGGGGCGACCAGGGAGATCCTTGCGCCCCATGATCCGGATCAAGTCCTTTTCCAGGAGGTTGCGGAGGATTCCACCGGACTCGACCCCTCGAATGCGCTCGATTTCGTGGCGTACAACCGGCTGCTTGTAGGCGATGATGGCCAGTGTTTCCAGGGCGGCCCTCGATAGTCTCGCCGGTGTGGCTTGGAGCATGCGGAGAATGTATGGGCCATACTCGGAACGGCTTCGAAACTGGTAGCCGCCGGCGACTTCCCGCAGGCCGAAGCTACGCCCCATGGCCTCGTACTCGAACTTTAGAACCTTGAGTGCGCTTCGAATGTTGGCAGGTTCCGCATCGGGAAGCCAGGACCTGAATTCCTTGATGCTCAGGGGATGGTCGGACGCAAAGAGCAGAGCTTCGACTATGAGTTTCAATGATTTAGCCACGGGCGGTATCCTCGACGTTCTCGAAGCCTGCTTCCAGGACGATGTCCTCCTCCGGATCGGGCTGATAAATCCGGATCAATCCGGTTTGAACCAGCTCGAGCAGGGCCAGAAAAGTGGCCACCAGCTCTGAAACGGAGTACTTGTCCTCAAAGAGCCGGGAGAAGGAAAGGCTTTCGGCCTTGAGCCGCTCCAGAATAAAGGTCATCTTGTCTTTGAGGGTCCATTCCTCCGCCATGAAACTCAGCTCCTCGCCGGGGGACTGCCGTTCCAGGACCCGTTTGAAGGCGTCCATGAGTTGGAACAGATTTGCTTTGGGAAGAGGGGTTTCATTGCGGTAGGGAGTCAGGTCGTCGGGTGCGACTCGCCGGGTGAAAATGTCCCGCTCCAGAATATCCCGCTCCGACAACTCCCCCGCCACCTCTTTGAGGCGCAGGTACTCCATGAGGGGCCGGGTGATCTCGATGCGCGGGTCTTCCTCATCCTCCTCGCCCGGGCTGGGAGGAAGGAGCATTCTGGACTTGATGTGTATGAGAGTTGCGGCCATGACCAGGAAATCTCCGGCCACAGTAATGTTCAAGGCCTTCAGCATGTCCAGATACTCGAGGTACTGTTCCGTGATCACGGAGATGGGTATGTCGAAGATGTCCACCTCGTTCTTTCGAATGAGGTGCAGGAGGAGGTCCAGGGGTCCCTCGAACACGTCCAGCCTGATTTCATATGATTCGGATCCGTGCATGATCAGATCCTGACTCTGTCGCGGACCTCTTCCATGGTTTGCCGGGCAATGGACTTGGCTCTTTTCGTGCCCTCGGACATAATGTTTCGGACCGTCTCCGGATCGGCTTCCAGTTTTCGTCTCTTCTCCCTGATGGGTGCGAGCGCCTGGTTCAGATTTTCAGCCATGAGCTTCTTGCATTCCACACATCCGATGGATGCGGCCCGGCAGTCCTCCTCGATCTGCCGCACGGCGGCGGCATCGGTATAAAACTCGTGAAAGCTGAACACATTGCAGATCGCGGGATTCCCCGGATCGCTCTTTCGGGCGCGCTGCGGGTCGGTGATCATTTGGCTCACCTTGGTGCGTACTGTGTCTGCGTCGTCTGTAAGAAAAATGGAGTTGCCGTAACTCTTGCTCATCTTTCGGCGATCCAGCCCCAGGAGCTTGGAGGTCGGGGCCAGGAGGAGATCCGGTACGGGAAATACATCACCGTATAGGTGGTTGAACCGGCGCGCAATCTCACGGGTGAGTTCCACATGAGGCGCTTGATCTTCACCCACCGGAACGCCGTTCGCTTTGTAGATCAAGATATCCGCAGCCTGAAGGATAGGGTAGCCCAGGAACCCGTAGGTGTACAAATCCTTCTGGGTCAGCTCGCGCAGTTGCTCCTTGTAGGTGGGGTTTCGCTCGAGCCATGGCAAAGGGGTGATCATGGAAAAGAGGAGGTGGAGCTCTGCGTGCTCTAGAATGTGAGACTGCACGAAGAAGGTGGCGATATTCGGGTCCAGGCCCACGGCAATCCAGTCGATGATGATTTCATGGGCGTTTCGGCGGATATCTCTCGTGTCGGCGTAATCACTGGTAAGCGCGTGCCAGTCGGCGATGAAGTAGAAGCATTCGTAGTCCTTTGTGAGATTCTTCCAGTTTTCCAGGGCACCGTGGACATGGCCGAGATGCATCTTACCGGTGGACCTCATGCCGCTGACGATTCGCTTTCGATTCATTTAGACGCTCTCCTGCGCGGAAAAGAAATCATTTTTCCCCCAAAACCTCGTCGAACCCTTCATGCCCTTGTGGTGAACCCGGTCTTTGCGAAGGGGTCCATCTTATGAGAAACCATAAAATCTTCAAGATTTTTCTTCGGGGGAACGGTGGGTGGGGGTTCCCTCCAGGAGATCGGCATACTTCTCCAGCACAAAGCGCAGTTCCTGGTCTTTGGTGTGAATCCGCCCGTTCATGCGGGACTCCAGAAGGGCGTCAAGAATTTCCCGGTAAATAGGGCCTGGAGGGATACCCAGTTCTTTCAGGTCTTTTCCGCCAAGATCGGTCTTCAGGTTGCGGAGCCGGGTGAAATAGAGCGAAATCTGGCGTTTGATTCGCTTGTTGTTGGCTTTGGCCATCAAAAAAAGAATCATCTCCGTGTCGTACTGGGAGAGGAGGTCGTATATGCCGAAGAGGTTCTCATCCTCGAGGCGGAACAGGCGGTCCAGTACCTCCCGGGTGTTTCGTCTTTGACGGACCAGTCCGAGACCTTCCTGCTCGGACATCTGGGCGGACTCGGCCAACCCCGCGAGAGAGGGAAAATCCAGTTGCGAGGTAAGCCCGAGCCAGTACACCTTCCAGGGCCCGTATGGTTCTTCCAGGTACAAACGATCATACCAGGAGAGCACGGCCTCCACTTCACGAAGAAGGGAGAGAAGCTCGTCATCGAGTTGGATATCGGCATGCAGCACCTGAAGAAGACCAAAGGCATCCATCCGTTCGATGGCATGCACGGGATGTTGCTCCATGAGGAGCAGCTTGATCTCGAGAAAGATGCGTCTTCCCGACATGTCCTTGAACGTGTTGATGGAAACCGCGTTCTTCATAAGAGACAGGGTGAGCTTGCCGATCTTGAAACCGAAGCGCTGCTCGAAACGAATGGCTCGAAGAACCCGCGTGGGGTCTTCCACGAAACTCAAGTTGTGGAGCACCCGAATGACGCGATCCTTGATGTCTTTCTGAGCGCTGAAGTAGTCCACGAGGGTCCCGAAATGGCGAGGGTTGAGCTTGACGGCCAGTGTGTTCATGGTGAAATCCCGCCGGGAGAGGTCCTGCTTCAGAGAACTGGTCTCCACAATGGGCGGGGCCGCCGGCGATTCATAGTATTCGATTCTGGCCGTGGCGACGTCCACCTTGAAGCCGTCCGGAAACACCACCACAGCGGTGCCGAACTTGTGGTGGGTTCGAACCCGCGCATCCGGGCGTTGTTCGGCGAATGCCCGGGCGAATGCGATTCCGTCGCCTTCCACCACAAGGTCCACGTCCAGGTTCTCACGCTGAAGAAAGACGTCCCGCACCAGCCCGCCTACCAGATACACGTTGTATCCCAGCAGGTCCGCGGCCCTGCCGAACTCCTTGAGGTCACGAATGACCTTTTTGGGAAGCCTCTCTTTCAACATGGATGACATGTTCTTCTTGCGAATGAACTGGGAGGCGTGCCTGGATTCATAGGTGAAATCCCGAAGCACGGGCTCGCCCACCAGTATATTGAGCAGATCGGTGCGCGTGATCACCCCCATTACGACGCCGTCCTCCACCACGGGAAGGATGCGCAGCCTGTTCTTGATGATTAGGTCCTGCACCTCCTGCAGGGTGGCGTGGGGACCGACCGAAGAGTAATCGATGTTCATGTACTCCCGGACCTGGAGGTCTCCCAGGTGGAAAAACACCGCCTTCTCGATCACCTGGCGGGTGACGTAACCCTGAATCCGGCCTTGGTCCCCGGTCACCAGAAGCACATTGATGTTATAGCGGGTCATGGCGGCGGCGGCATCCTGAATGCGCTCATGAGGTCCGATCTGGATAACCGGAGAAGACATGATGTCCCGGGCGGTTTTCCGCGGGTTGACCCGGCTGCGAAGAAGGGCCAGAAGAGAGCGTTTGGCCTGAATCAGGGTCTTGTTCTTGATGGTGGCCGAGGCCGCCTGGGGATGCCCGCCGCCACCGAAGGCAAGGGCTATCTCGGCCGCGTTCACATCCTCTATTCGGCTTCGGGCCACGAGATATATCTTGTCCTCCATCTGGGCGAGCGCAAAGATGACGTCCAGGTTCTCCATGTCCATAAACTTGTGAACAAGCAGCGCAAAATCACCCACATAGTCATCCCGGATGACCTCGGAGACCACGATCTCCATGCCGTTGATCTGGTGGGTGACTGCCGCCTGCATCAAATCGTTCAGCAGGTGGACCTGCTCGGCTGTGAGCTCCCGGGTGAGGAGATCGGCTATGAGGTTGTGATCCGCACCATGATCAGTGAGCCAGGCCGCGGCCCGGTAGTCCTCGGCGCGGGTGGAGGAAAAGGTGAAGGAGCCTGTATCCTCGTGGATTCCCAGGCACATGATCGAGGCCTCGTCCGGGGTCACATGGATGCCTCGGTCCTGAAGGATCTCAGTGAGCAGGGATGTGGCCGCCCCCACTTGGCGCACCACCTCCAGGTCACCTTGAACATCATCATCAGAATCCGGATGATGATCATAGATGTGCACCTCTACATCGTCCCGGTCCACAATGTCCGCGAACCTGCCGATTCGACTCCTTTGCCGGGTGTCCACCAGGATCAGCCTTCGAACGGTGTCGAGGTCCACATGGCGTATCTTTGTGGAGTTGAAGACATAGGAGGCGCTGTGAATGAAAAAGTTGCGGAGCCCCTTTTCCTGGCTTCCGGGAAACACCGTGGCCGCCTCCGGGTAGAGCTTGCCGGCGGCCAGCATGGAGGCCAGGGCGTCAAAGTCCGCATTGATGTGGGTGGTGATGATTTCCAGGTGATCGCCGCTTTGCGGGGGGGCGGGTTTTCCGGTTTTCATGGTCTCGGACATATCGAACTGGCCCTCCCCGATTCGGGGTTTCGGCTTGCAACGAGGTGGGGGAAGACCTTGGCTGCGGCAAAACAATCGGCTGCGCCGCAAATCAGGTCGAATGAACGCCGACGGCCCTCATCAGGAAGGGCTTCGGCGGTGGCCGCTGCAGGAGAGGTGGAACGCTGTCTCTCGAAAGAACGTGTTCGCTGAATCGGAGAAAGTTGAACTCATACCCCCCGGATTCGCTCATCGGTTTCCTGCTTTTTCTTGCAGTCTATGCAGAGCGTTGTGACCGGCCGGGCGCGCAGCCTCTTCTCGGAGATGTCTTCACCGCACTCTTCACAGATTCCATACGTGCCGTTTTCGATTCGCTCGATCGCATCTTTGATCTTGCCGATCAGCTTTCTTTCGCGATCACGTATTCTGAGGGTGAAGTTCCGGTCCGATTCGAGTGTGGCTCTATCGGATGGATCCGGAAGATTTTCCTTGTAGTCGCTCATGTCGTCGACCGTTTCATAGGCCTGCTCCACGAGCTCGTCCAGCCGTTCATTCAGCAGCTTTCGAAAGCTTTCCTGTTTTTTCTTGTTCAGCATGTCTTCCTGTCCATCCTTTGGTCTATCAGGATTCGGGCCTCCTGCGCGTCTGCGGCGCCGCCGGGCACGAAAGGAGGCGATCAAGGGATGACAATCTTCAATTGGTGATCTTTTTCCAGAAGTTCTTGGCCTTTTGCGTCACCTTCTCTCCCTCTAGTTCGGCAAACTCCTGCATCAGCTCCTTTTGCCTTTGACTGAGGCGTTTGGGAATCTTTACGTTCATCTTCACAAACAGGTCCCCTCTTCTCTGGCTTCTGAGCCTCGGCATTCCCGCTCCGTGAATGGTGAGCACGTCACCGGGTTGGGTGCCCTTTGGAATATCGAGATCCTCTGCCTTCTCCTCTCCCAGCACGGGAATGTCCACACTGTCCCCAAGGGCGGCCTGGGCAAAGGAGATGGGGATTTCGCAGAACAGGTGCTCCCCTTCCCGGGTGAAGAAATCATGTTTGCGCACATGAATCACCACGAACAGGTCCCCCGGGGGACCTCCGTGCTCTCCCGGCTCTCCTTCGCCGCGGAGCCGGAGCTGAGAGCCGTGATCCATACCAGGCGGAATTTTAAGCGTTATCTTACGTTCGGCTCGAATCCTCCCCTGTCCTTGACAGGCTTCGCAGGGATCCGTGACGATACGGCCTTCGCCGTGACAGGTCGGGCACGGCGTACTGATCTGGAAAAACCCCTGTGAACGAACCACTTGTCCACGTCCCTGACACGTGGAGCACACCTGAGCCTCGCTTCCCGGCCTCAAGCCGGAACCCGAACAGGTCTCGCAGAGCGTTTCCTTCTGAAAAACGATCTCTTCCTCTTTTCCGCTGAAGGCCTCCTCCAGGGTGATTTCCAGATCGTAGCGAAGGCTGTTGCCCTGCCTGGATCGCCTTTGACCGCGGCGGCGGGTGCCAAAGCCGAAAAAGTCTTCGAAGATATCTCCAAAGCTGGTAAAGATATCCTCGAACCCGCTGAACCCCTGGAAGCCGGTACCCTCGAGCCCTTCATGGCCGTACCGGTCGTAAATCTGCCGCTTTTCCTGGTCCCGGAGGACCTCGTAGGCCTCGGCCGCCTCCTTGAAGCGGTCTTCCGCTTCCTTGTCCCCGGGGTTTCTGTCCGGGTGGAATTTCATGGCCAATTTTCGATAGGCCTTTTTGATTTCGTCTCCTGAGGCGGTCCTGGAGACGCCCAGTACTTCGTAGTAATCTGACTTTCGCATTTGCTCTCAGCTCCTGTTGGCTCGGGTGCGTCAGGCGATAAAGCAAAGCGAGCGCAGCCCGGTTCAACAAAAGACATTCAAATAAGATCTCGACGGTTTCGCAACGGTTTCGCAAACACCCGCTCAATCGCCGCCGGCGGGGCTGTCCTCCTCTTGTGTGTTTTTGTCTTCGGCTTTCTCTGCCAGGCCTTCACTCAGCAGCGCCTCCGCCAGTGAGTCCGACCGGGTATCCGTAAGAGCCTCCTGGTCAGAGGCTTGTGTTTTGATGACGTGTCCGGCTGCGATTTCCCGAAGGGAAACCACCACGTCCTTGTTTTTGGAGGTCAGGGTGGGGTCGGCTCCTTTCCGGAGCTGTCGAACCCGCTTTGCCGCCATGTGGATCAGGGCGAAACGGTTGTTTACTTTTTGCAGGCAGTCCTCTACTGTAATTCGAGCCATTACACACTCCTCAAAGGGATTTTCATGCTCGCCCAGGGCGGATGAAATAAACCCAATTTTTTACCATTTCTTGAACGGCTTGTAAAGTAAAAAGAATTTTCATGCGGAATTCACTATGCTTTCCCAGGTCCTGAGCGGCACCATCATCGGCATCGAGGCGTTCCTGGTCCACGTGGAAGTGGACATTTCCTCCGGGCTGCCTGCGTTCTCCACGGTGGGGTTGCCGGAGGGAGCCGTCCGGGAGAGCAAGGACCGGGTCAAGGCGTCCATTAGAAACGCCGGCTACGCATTCCCCTCCGATCGAATCACCGTGAATCTGGCCCCGGCCGACGTGAAAAAGGCGGGCACGGGGTTTGATCTCCCCATCGCCCTGGGCATTCTGGCGGCCGGCGGTCTGATTGATTCCGCCTCTCTGTCCGGGCGCCTGGTCCTTGGAGAGCTATCCCTGGACGGCACTGTTCGCCCTGTACACGGTGTGTTGTCGCTGGCCATGGCGGCCAGGAAGGCCGGACTGCGAAGCCTGTTCGTGCCTGCGCCCAATGCCCGTGAGGCGGCCGTGGTCGAAGGGGTTGCGGTATACTCGGTGGAAACGCTCTCCTCGGTTGTGAAGACACTGGCCGGAGAGATCGAGCCGGTGCTCGTTCGCACTGATTGGTCCGGCGTGGTGGCGGCCCATGAAGGGTCTGAAGATGACTTTGGAGATGTCCGCGGGCAGGACAATGCCAAACGGGCCCTGGAGGTGGCTGCGGCCGGTGGACACAATGTGCTCATGGTGGGCCCCCCCGGATCGGGGAAGACCATGCTTGCACGCCGGCTTCCCGGAGTCCTTCCGGGCCTCGGCTTTGAGGAGGCCCTGGAGACCTCCAGGGTGTACAGCGTCAACGGACTTCTGTCCGATCAATCGCCACTCATGATGGACCGACCCTTTCGTGCCCCCCATCACACCGTCACTGAAGCGGGCCTGGTGGGAGGTGGACAGAACCCCAAGCCGGGGGAGGTGAGCCTGGCGCATCACGGAGTGCTGTTTCTGGATGAGATGCCGGAATTTCCAAGAAGGGTGCTCGAGGTCCTTCGACAACCCATGGAGACAGGGACGGTCACCGTCTCCAGGGTAAACGGCAGCGTCACGTTCCCGGCGGACTTCATGTTGGTGGCGGCCATGAATCCGTGCCCCTGCGGTTACCTGGGAGACACGAAACGGTCTTGCAAATGCACGCCCGAGCAGGTCCACCGTTACCGCTCGCGCATCTCCGGTCCCCTGATGGACCGTATCGATCTGCACGTGGAGGTTCCTCGCGTACCTTACCGGGACCTGAAGGCCGAGTCTGAAGTGCGGGTTTCCTGCGAGATGGGCGAACGGATTCGAAGTGCCCGGGAGATCCAGGAGCGGCGGTTTCGAGCGGCCGGCATTCACACCAACGCCGCTATGTCCGCCAGGTTCGTGCGCCACCACGCCTCACCGGACCGGGAAGGGGAACAGGTATTGGAGCGGGCCATGGATCGGTTCGGTTTCAGTGCCCGGGCCCACGCGCGAATCCTCAAGGTGGCTCGGACCATCGCCGACCTGGACGGAAGTCACGATGTCCGGGCCGGTCACGTGGCCGAGGCCGTCCAGTACCGGTCCCTGGACAGGGATCCCTTTCGACATACCTGAGGGCCTATATCTTTTCCGTACGTTCCCGCCCGGTCCTTTTCGAGCTTCGGCGAGAGCTTTACAGTGAATGCCTGTTGTGTCATAGTACCGCCTTCAAGCGAAGGGCCGACAGGGCTGGCTCTTGCAATCCTTAGGAGGCCGGCAAAAATAACTTGAACATCTTGCATCTCATCTTCAGGCCATCTTCGGCTGCGGCTCAATCGCAAAATCCTCGACGTAGTCCAGCTACGCCTGCGGTTTTGCTCAATCGCCGCATCCAAATATGACCCAAATCTGAGCGCAATTTTGTCCAATTTATTTCCGCTGACCTCCTTATGCGGAGTGCTGTTTATGCGGCGTTTTCTCAAAGTCCTGCTCATATTGGTCCTCCTCTTAGGGCTGGGGGCCGGAGGCGCAGGGGCCTACCTGTGGTATGTCTGGTCGAGCAACCTGCCTTACATCGGCTCCCTGGAGGAGTACGACCCGCCCATAGTCACCGAGATCTACAGCTCCAGCGGCGAGGTGATCGGCCGGTTCTGGGAGGAAAAACGGATCGTTGTCCCTTTGGAGCGGGTGCCCCAACACCTTATTCATGCCTTTGTGGCGGCAGAGGACGATCGGTTTTTCGAACATAGGGGGGTCGATTTACTGAGTATTCTCAGGGCGTTTATAAGGAATCTCGAGGCCGGGAAAATCTCCCAGGGCGGGAGCACCATCACCCAGCAGGTGACGCGCTCCCTGCTGCTCAAGAACACTGAGAAGACCTACCGAAGAAAGGCCAGGGAAGCGATTCTCTCGCTCCAGATCGAAAAGACCTTTTCCAAGGAAAGAATCCTGTTCCTCTACCTGAACCAGATTTATCTGGGACACGGGGCCTATGGTGTGGAGGCGGCCGCCCGGACCTACTTCGGCAAATCCAGTATGGACCTCACCGTGTCCGAGTCCGCAATGCTCGCAGGGCTTCCCCAGGCCCCGAGCCGCTACTCGGCCTTTCGCAACTTCGAGCGGGCCAAGAAGAGGCAGCGCTACGTCCTGAATCGCATGGTGAAAGAAGGGTACATCGACAGGGAGGAAGCCGACCGGGCCTTTGCCAGGCCGCTTGCGCTCCAGGAGGCCGAGGAGAACCCCTTTGACAAGGCCCCTTACTTCACCGAGCACGTAAGAAAGTACCTTGAAGAGACCTATGGGCGAAAAGCGCTCTACCGAGAGGGCCTGCGGGTGTACACCACGCTCGACCTTTCCGGACAGCGCATGGCCCAGAAGGCCGTGCAGAAGGGTCTGCAGGATCTGGACAAGAGGGAAGGGTTTCGCGGGCCTCTTCGCAGCCTCGAACAGGGGGAGATCGCGGCCTATCGCGCGGGTGCGGCTGAGCGGTTCGAGACCGATCCCCCGGAATCCGGGGATATTGTCGAAGCGGTGGTGCTGTCGGTGGAAGACGAGAAAAAACAGGTGGTGGTGGGTGTGGGAGAGCAAACCGGAGTGCTTCCCCTCAAGCACATGAAGTGGGCCCGCCCCCCCAATCCCAAGGTCCACCACAGCGCAGTCCCGGTTCAACGCCCGAGCCGGGTCTTGAAGCGTGGAGACGTGATTCCGATTCAACTCCTGGAGGCGGCCGAGGACCCCCATGCCTGGGTCGTATCCTTGGAACAGAAGCCGGAGGTCCAAGGGGCCCTTGTCTGCATGGAGCCTGCAACAGGACGTATCCTCAGCATGGTCGGGGGAAGGGATTTCAGTGAAAGTCAGTTCAACCGCGCGGTTCAGGCCCGGCGCCAGCCCGGGTCCGCCTTCAAGCCCATCATCTACGCAGCCGCCCTGGACAACGGCATGACGCCTTCTTCGGTTATTATCGACGCACCCTACGTGGCCCCCATGCAGGAAAAAGACAAGCTGTGGAGGCCGGAGAATTATAAAAAACAGTTTTCCGGACAGACACTGTTTCGAAGAGGGCTGATCAAGTCCATGAATGTCATCACCATCAAGATTCTCAGGAAGGTGGGCGTTCAGCCGACCATCGACTATGCCCGGCGTATGGGGATCGAGTCCGAGCTAAGCCCGGACCTTTCTCTGGCCCTGGGGTCTTCCGGGCTTTCTTTGCTGGAGCTCACCCGGGCCTACGCCTGCATTGCAAACAACGGTCTCCTGCCTCAGCCTTACGCTATAGAGCGAATTGAGGACCGCCGCGGACACCTGCTGGAGGAAAACCAACCCCTTTTGGAGGAGGCCATTTCCCCTCAAACGGCCTTTGTCATGACCGACCTGTTGAAGGGTGTGGTACAAGAGGGGACCGGGTGGCGGATCAGGGCATTGAAGCGCCCGGCGGCCGGCAAGACCGGAACCACCAACGATCTTCGGGATGCGTGGTTCATGGGTTTCACCCCGGAGCTCGTCACCGGGGTGTGGGTAGGGTACGATGAACGCGTACCCATGGGGCGCGGAGAGACCGGATCGAGAGCTGCAAGTCCGATTTGGCTCCAATTCATGGACGCGGCCTTGAAGGATCTACCAGAGGAAGACTTTCCCGTTCCCGAGGATGTGGTGTTTGCCAAGATCGACGCGGAAAAGGGGCTTCTGGCAAGCGCGCATTCCCATAAGACCGTGCTTCAGGCATACGTGGAGGGCACCGAACCCACCCGGAACGTTCCCCCTCCGACACGGGCCAAGAGCGGTCAGTTCAGCCAGTTCGACATGGATTTCGCTCAATAGCCGCATGCACGAACGTAATAACCGCTCAGGCTTTTTGCACCAGAGGAAGGCGAACGAGAAGGGTGGTGGTGTCCGTGTGTGTCTTGATTTCCAGACGCCCCTTGAGGAGCCGAATGATGCGGTGGGTGATGTAGATTCCCCGCCCCCGGCCTTCTCCTTCCAGGAGCCGGGAGCGGTCTTCCTCCGAGATCAGGCCCGTATTCGTAATCTCCACGCAGGCCCAGTGGTCCTCACGGTAGGTGCGAACCGCCAGCTCGCCACCCCGCAAAGGAATCGCCTTTGTGGCGTTGTTCAGGAGGTTGTCCAGCACGCGCTCCAGGTGCATGGGATAGCAGCGCACGATCAGGGGGTCTTCGTAGGGACCGCTCTTGAGGGTCACATTCTGCTTTAGTTGCTCCTTGATGGCCTCCTCATTGATCTCGAAGCGGTGACGGACCACGTCACTCAGGTTGACCTCCTGCTTCTCTCCCACCTGGTAGATGCTGAGGGCCATTTCCTGAAGCCGGCTGGTCTCTTCCAGCAGTATCTCCACATACCGCCGAATCTTTTGGTCGTCCTGCTCTTCCTTCGGTCGGTCCAGCAACTGCTTGAGCCTTCGTGCAAACCCGGCCGTGGCGATGGCCGGATTTTTGAAGTCATGAAGGGTGTCGTCCAGGTGCTCCATGCGCTGGGCCTTCACGAGCTCCCTTCCCAGAAACAGGAAGACGTCGATCTCCTCCTCGGCATACCGCTTGCGCTGGTCCAGGGCGTCAAAGGTCATGAAGTGGGTGATCTGACCGCCGATGCTGAGCGGTATATAGAGAATGGAGTTGATTTTGTGCAATGACGCGAATCGCTTGACACTGTCCGAGACCAGTCCGCTTTTCTGAGGGTCGGTCACCAGGAGGTAGGAGGGCGCCACGATTTCGTAGGGGGTTTCCTCCACATACTCGCGCTTTCCCAGAATGAGCTCAAAGGCCGGCTCGGTTTCTATGGGGAACTCCTTGCCGATGCCGTGGTAGCCCACGGAATCCGGGTAACCGGCCTCCAGAACCGCGTGGTTCAGATCTTCGCTGACCGAGAACAAGGCACAACTCTCCACGCTGATGATATCGGCCATCTCGGGAATGATCTGGTTGAATACGTCCTTCATCTTAACGCCTTCCCGGCTGCCCAGCTTCAGGAAGATGTTTCGAACGATTGCGTCCTTTTTCTCGTTCATGGCGTTTAGAAAAAGGATCTTCTTTCGAGCGATCACAAAGCTGAGCCTTCGGCTCATCACCATGGCGGTCTGCACTTCCAGGGTGGAAAACCGGCGTTCCTTTTCCGGAAAGTAAATTTGGATCACGCCCACGGCGTCGCGCTCATGGGGGAAGAAACGGGGTATCTCCACGGGAACGGCCAGGAGAGAGTGCGCGCCCTTTTCAGGCACCACACTCTTGTCCTGATACAGATCTTCCCTCAGAATGTCGGGAACCAGATAGGGGCGGCGGGTTTTCACCACCTCGCCGGCCACGCTGTTTTCAAGAGAGATATGCGTCTTTCGGGTGGTCTCCTTGGAGGGGTAAGAGCCGTAACTGAGCATCTGCTCGGTGTAAGGATCATAGATCCGGACCGAGGCCGAGTCCGCCTCCAGAAACTCCACCATGTGAAAGGTGGCCCAGGACAGGATCTCCTTTTCCGGAAGTTCTGGATTGATTTCAACAATTTCATCGATTTGTTTCACAAAACGGGTGAGATATTCCGAGAGGACATGCTCCTCTATCCAGTCCAGAAGAAAGAGCCACAAGTCCTGTTGATCCGGCAGGTCCTTTCCCCAAGGCTCCTCTCGAATCCTTCGCTTCAACTGTTCAGCGTCTTTCCACCACATAACGGTCGTCCTACACCCCTATTCAAGGCCCCGAAGTAAAATCCGGGCTCAACCCGGGCTTGCGGCTCCGGCAATTCTAATGGCTTTTCATGGGGACTGTCGGGGCTCCAGGTTTTTGACACCCTGGAGGACGGTGTCAAAGAGTTCCTGCACGTCCTCCTTTTCGAGGCACGAGAAGGCCACCCGTAAATCACTCGCTCCCAGGGCGATGAGGCCGATGCCGTAACGATCCAGCAGATGCAGGCGAAGTGCTTCAGCGTCCACAGTCTTGAGCCGGAGGCACATAAAGTACCCCGAGTTGAAGGGATAGGGTTCCCAGGCCTCGTCGTAGCGGGGATCGTCGAGAACGCGTTTGACCTCCTGGGCCCGGGCCCGCATGATGCTGACCTTGTCGGCCTTTTCCCCGGCATATGCGTCCGTATTGAGCGCACTCAGGACCACGGCCTGGCTGAGCCGGCTCGCATTGGAGATGCTGCCGCGGACAGCACCGGCTGTCTTGCGTTCCAGGGCATTGTAAAAAGAGGCGGGTTCGCGCTCCACCAAGGCGCTGTATGTGACAAAGCCCACGCGGAGGCCCCATACGTAATCCTCCTTGGTGGCCCCGTCCAGCTTCACTGCCATTAGGCGGGGATCCCGTGCCGCCAGCCGCGTGAATATGGATTCCTGAAGAATGTGGTCCTCGTAAAAAAGACCGAAGTAGGAGTCGTCGGTCATTGCCACCACGTTGGTTCCGCCACCCGCAATTTCCACCAGTATATCCGCTATGGCGTCCGCTTCTGCCGGAGTGGGGGTGTACCCGGTGGGATTGTTGGGGAAGTTCAGGATCACGATGACCTTGTCCCGAGTCGCAGCCTGCTCCTGCACGCAGTCTCGAAAGCCGTCCACATTGAATCCGCCTTGCGGATTGAAGAGGGGGTAGCGTACGATCCGCGCCTTTTTGCGCACGCTGAAGATCAGGTTGTAGTTACCCCACATCTTGTCCGGAAGCACGATCACGTCTCCCGGCTCGACCCACATGTCCGCGGACACGCTTAGCCCATGGGTGATGGCGGAGGTCACCACAGGGAGGCTCAGGTCTTTTCCTTCCAGTGAAGGGTTCTTGTCCGCCTGTGCTTTACTCCAGGCCTTTCGCAGCTCCGGGACGCCGAAGGACGGCGCATAGGTCAAGGAGTCCTCGGGCTCAAACCCGCGAATACAGCTCATGACCGAGGGCAGGTGCATGGTCCGGCCCTGCTCCGTGGCCATGCCGATGGTGGCGTTGAAGCGATGGGCCTTTTCTTTGGCCTCAGCGCTCTGGCTCAGGATACCTTTCGGAAAAAACAGGTGTTTTCCCACATGGGAAAGCATGTCTAGAACGTGTGGGTTGGCATCGCGAAGGGCTTGGTTCAACTCTTGCGCCAGTGGGTCCATTCAGGGTTCCTTTCGTAGGCGTCCCGCCGGCGGGCCGGGAGCCGGGCCCTTCACCATAGCCGCGGGGGCCGGGAAGATGGAGTTCGATCATTGCGATTTATGTATAATTAGCGGCATCTTAGCCGGTATGTCAAGGAAAATTAAAGCGGCATTTGGGCTTGACTTGGAAACGCTTCTCCATATATATGTTGATTTGAAAAATCTTGTCATCGAAACTTGATGGAGTTGTAAGGAACCCTGACCCTGGTCATCCGCTCTTTTTGATCCTGCGCATGCGGATGCATGGAGAGGGAAGAAAGGGGACGCGATTCATGAAGGATGTAGTCATCGTAAGCGCGTGCAGAACGGCCGTAGGCGATTTCTCAGGGTCTCTCAGCGGCGTCTCCGCCACTGATCTTGGAGCCCTGGCCATCACCGAGGCCGTCAAGAGGGCGGGCATCTCCGGCGAGGACGTGGACGAGGTTATCATGGGCAGCGTGCTTCCGCACGGCCTGGGGCAGAATCCAGCCAGGCAATCCATGGTGAGGGCCGGCCTTCCGTGGGACGTGGGCGCGATCACCGTCAACAAGGTGTGCGGCTCCGGACTCAAGGCGGTCATGCTGGGAGCTCAGGCGATTCAGTGCGGCGATGCGGATGTGGTGGTGGCCGGAGGGCAGGAAAATATGAACCTCTGCCCCTATCTCCTGCCCAAGGCCCGAACCGGTTATCGAATGAACAATGGCCAGGCCCTGGACGGCATGGTGCACGACGGGCTGTGGGACCACGTAAACGACTTCCACATGGGTATCAGCTCCGAGCTGGTGGCCGAGAAGTACAATGTGACCCGGGAGGAGGCGGACGCCTTTGCCCTTGCCTCTTACCAAAAGGCCTGGAAGGCCATGGAAGAGGGCAAGTTCAAGGAAGAGATCGTCGCCGTGGAGATCCCTCGACGCAAGAAAGACCCGCTGGTCTTCGAAGAGGACGAGATTCCGGTGCGCAAGCCCTTGACGAGCGCCGAGGGCCTGGCCAAGCTCAGGCCCGCCTTTCAAAAGGACGGCGTCACCACGGCCGGGAACGCCTCCAAGATCAGCGACGGATCTGCAGCGCTGGTGGTTATGAGCCGGGACAAGGCCAAGGAACTGGGATGCAGGCCGCTGGTGCGGGTGGGGGCTCAGGGCGCCTCCGGTCTGGACATGAAGTATGTCCTGGTGGCGCCGATCCTGTCCATTCCCAAGGTCCTGGCCAAAGACGGCCTTAGCGTGGAGGAGGTGGACATTCACGAGATCAACGAGGCCTTCAGCACGTCTTCCGTGGCCATCATCAAAGAGCTGGGGATCGAATCGAAAAGGGTGAACGTGCACGGGGGGGCGGTGGCCGTGGGCCACCCCATCGGCGCCAGCGGAGCGCGGGTGTTGACCACCCTGATTTACGCCATGAAGGACCGCAACGCCAAGGTAGGCCAGGCCTCCCTGTGCTTAGGAGGAGGGGAGGCAGTCACCCTGGTGGTTTACAACGAAGACTGAGGGCTGAGAAAAGGCTTTACCGCCCTTCTTTGCGACCAATGAAATGCGGTGTGCGCGCGGATGAGCGGCCGCCGGACAAAGACAACGGAACAAGGAAAGAGGAGAAGACGCTATGACGGATGTGGTGATCGTATCAGGAGCAAGGACCCCGGTCGGGTCTTTTGGCGGAACGTTGAAGTCAACACCGGTGGTCCATTTGGGTTCACTGGTGCTCAAGGAGACGCTAAAGCGTGCGGGACTGAGACCCGAGGCCACGGAGCAACTGACCCGCCACGAGCCCGATGCCCTCAAAGGGATCGGGATGATCGACCTGGAAAAGGAAGGCCACGATTACGAAGACCGCCTTCAGCCCGTGCAGGTCGACGAAGTGATCATGGGCAACGTGGTGGGGGCGGGGCAGGGTCAGAACGTGGCCAGGCAGGCCATGGTGCGTGCGGGCATTTCCAAGGAGACCAATGCCTTCACCGTGAACAAGGTGTGCGCTTCCGGCATGAAGGCCGTGGCCCTCGCGGCCCAGGCCATCCGCGCGGGGGAGGCGGATGTGATCCTGGCCGGCGGCATGGAGAACATGAGCCTCATTCCCTATGCCCTGCCCGCCGCCCGCTGGGGAGCCCGCATGAACAACGCCGACCTGGTGGACCTCATGGTCTTTGACGGGCTCTTTGAGATTTTTTACGGATACCACATGGGGATCACCGCCGAGAACATAGCCGAAAAGTACGGCATTTCGAGGCAGGAGCAGGACGAACTGGGCGCCTTGAGCCACCAGCGGGCGCGAAAGGCGATAGCGGACGGGCTCTTCAAGGATGAGGTGGTCCCCGTGGTGATTCCCCAGAGAAAAGGCGACCCTCTGGTTTTTGACACGGACGAGCGCCCAATGGACACGAGTGCGGAGAAGATGGCGAAACTAAGGCCGGCCTTCAAGAAGGATGGAACCGTGACTGCGGGTAACGCCTCGGGCATCAACGACGCTGCAGCGGCATTGCTAGTCATGTCTGCGGACAAGGCCAAGGACCTGGGCCTGGAGCCTCTCGCCCGCATCCGCGCTTATGCCTCCGCCGCCATTGATCCTGCCTACATGGGGCTGGGACCCATTCCGGCCGTACGCAAGATCATGGATCAGGAGAGGCTTTCCATGGGGGATTTCGAGGCGGTGGAGCTGAACGAGGCCTTTGCCTCCCAGGCCATTGCCTGTCTGCGGGAGCTGGGCTGCGATCCGGAACGGACGAACGAGGTGGGAAGCGGCATTTCCATAGGCCACCCCATCGGGTGCACCGGGGCACGGCTTTTGATCACCCTGGCCAACACCATGCGCCGTAACGGCCAGGGCCTGGGACTGGCGTCCCTGTGCATCGGCGGAGGGCAGGGAATGGCCATGGTTCTGGAGCGCGTTTCCTGAGTTCTCCTATGCGGCCGAGCGGAGCCTGGAAACGTGCTCCGGTGCTTCACCCCGGCTGCAATCGGCATTCCCACGCGGCCGCCCCGGCGGAAGAAGTGAAGAAAATCGACTTCCGGCGCGAGTGTGGGCCCCGCATCGCATTTGAATCGGAGTTGGACAACCAGGAGGTGGTCATGAGTTACGATACCATTCTTTTCACCAGGGAAGACGCTGTTGCAGTGATCAAGTTCAACCGGCCCAAGGCCCTCAATGCGATCAGCCCGGATGTGCTTCGAGAGGTGAACGAGGCCCTGGAAGAGATCGAGGAGGATTCCACCATCAAGGTGCTGGTCCTGACCGGAGAGGGTGAAAAGGCCTTTGTGGCCGGTGCGGACATCAGCCACATGGTGAACCTGACCCCCCTTCAGGCCCGGGCGTTCTCGCGGTACGGACATGACACGCTTTTTCGAATGGAACAGCTGCCCATTCCTGTGATCGCCTGCGTGAACGGGTTCGCACTGGGAGGCGGCACCGAGATCGCCATGGCCTGCGATTTCATCTATGCCGCGGAAAAGGCCAAATTCGGACAGCCCGAAATCACCCTGGGCATCATTCCGGGCTTTGGAGGCACCCAGCGCCTTTCCCGGCTCGTGGGCAAGGCCATGGCCAAGGAGCTGTGCATGACCGGGGCCATGATCGGCGCTCAGGAGGCGCGGGAGATAGGTCTGGTAAACCGCGTGTTCCCGGACGACGCCTTGTGGGAGGAGACCATGAAGGCGGCCAAGAAGATGGCCGGCATGGGGAAGGTGTCTCTTCAGGCGGTCAAGGACTGCATCCGGAAAGGCTGCGATGTGGACCTAAAGGACGGCTGCCACATGGAGGCCGACGCCTTCGGTCTGTGCATGGCAAGCCCTGACGGGAAGGAGGGCATGTCGGCGTTTCTCGAGAAGAGAAAGCCGGAGTTCAAAGGGGAGCGCGTCTAACCCCATGAAATAAGAGGAGGCGGGGGACATCAAAGAAAAGGGGCTGACCCATGGATTTTGAGCTGAATCAGGAGCAAGAGGCGATTCAAACGGCGGCCCGGGATTTCGCCAGGGGCGAGTTCGACCGGGAAACAGCGCTGGAGCACGAGCGAAACCACCGGTTCCCCAGGGAAATATGGAAGAAGGCCTGCGACCTGGGATTCATCGGCATCCACTTTCCCGAGATCTACGGCGGGCAGGACTACGGCATTCTGGAAAACGCGCTGGTGGTGGAGGAGTTCTGCCGGCAGGACTCCGGATTCGGCGTTGCGGTCAGCCTTGCGGACTTTGCCTCGGAGATCATTCTAAGGTTTGGAACAGAGGAGCAGAAGCAGGCGTATCTGGTGCCGCTGACCGAAGGACGAATGATTTCGTGCGGCGGTTTCACCGAGCCCGACCACGGAAGCGACATTACCTTCATGAACACCGCAGCGGTTCGTGAAGGGGATTCGTGGGTGATCAACGGCACCAAGACCTTCATCACCAACGGCGCCATCGGAGACTATGTGAGCCTTCTCTGCCAGACGGATCCGGAGGCTTCCCCGCCCTATCGCGGCCAGTCCGTGATTCTCGTGGAACGAGGCACCCCGGGCTTTTCCGACGCCGATGTCGGGGACAAGATGGGGATCAAGATGACCTCCACCGCAGAGCTCTCCTTCAACGATGTCCGGGTTCCGGCCTCCAACCTGATCGGCGAGGAAAACCGGGGCTTCTACCAGGTGCTGGAGTTTTTCGACGAGAGCCGGATCGAGATCGCGGCTCAGGCCCTGGGCATTGCACAAGGGGCCTTTGACCGTGCCCTGGCCTATACCAAGGAGCGCAAGCAGTTCGGAAAGAAGCTGGCCCAGTTCCAGGCCACTCAACACAAGCTGGCGGACATGGCCACCAAGATCGAGACCGCCAGGCTCATGGTGTACAAAGCGGCCTGGAACTACGACCAGGGGCGCATCGACCCCAAGCTGACCTCCATGGCCAAGATGTACGCGGCGAGAACCGCGGTGGAAGTGGCCGACGAGGCGATCCAGCTCCATGGAGGCTACGGTTACATGCTCGAGTACGATGTGGAGCGCTTCTACCGCGACGCCAAGATCATGGAGATCTACGAGGGGACCAGGGAGATCCAGAAGAACACCATCGCCGGCTCCTTGCTGGGCAGGCTGTGAGGAAAAAAGGGGGGTCTCATGTCCGTGACGTACAGCCGCGAAATGCTCGAGGAAGCCAGGGAGGTCTACGACCGATGGAACCGGGAAGTGGAGGAGGTTTTCGAAAAGCACCCTGAACGGCTGAAGCGGTTTTCCACGGTTTCGGACATGGAAATCAAGCGCATCTACACGCCCGAGGACGTGAAGGATCAGGACTTCGTGCGCGACGTGGGTGCGCCCGGCCAGTATCCGTTTACTCGAGGCGTGCAGCCCACCATGTACCGGGGGCGCCTGTGGACCATGCGCATGTTTGCAGGCCTGGGCTCGGCCAAGGACACCAACGCCCGCTTTCATCACCTGGTCAATGCCGGGCAGACCGGTCTGTCCACTGCCTTCGACATGCCCACCCTCATGGGTTATGACACGGATTCCCCCCGTGCTCGGGGGGAGTGCGGAAGGTGCGGCGTGGCCATAGACACCCTTCGGGACATGGAAGAGCTCTTTGAAGGTCTCCCCATTGATCAGATCACCACCTCCATGACCATTAATCCCCCCGCCCCGGTGATCTGGGCCATGTACATCGCCATGGCGGAGAACCGGGGGATCGAGCGCGACAAGCTGGGCGGGACCATTCAAAACGATATGCTAAAGGAGTTCATCGCCCAGAAGACCTTCATGTGCCCTCCCAAGCCCTCTCTGCGCCTCATCACGGACACGGTGGAGTTCGGAACCAACGAGGTCCCCAGGTGGAACACCATCAGCATCAGCGGTTATCACATTCGAGAGGCCGGATCCACCGCCGTTCAGGAGCTGGCCTTCACCCTGGCGGACGGCATTGCTTACGTGGATGCGGCCCTGGAAAGAGGCCTGGATGTGGATGACTTCGCGCCCCGCCTGTCGTTCTTTTTCAACAGCCATCTGGACTTTTTCGAGGAGCTCGCCAAGTTTCGGGCCGCCCGGCGCATGTGGGCGCGCATAATGCAGGAGCGGTTCCAGGCGAAGAATCACCGCTCACTCTGGCTTCGCTTTCACACCCAGACCGCGGGATGCTCTCTCACCGCCCAGCAGCCCTACAACAACATCGTTCGGACAGCCATCCAGGCCCTGGCCGCTGTGATGGGCGGAACCCAGTCCCTGCACACCAACTCCCTGGACGAGGTGCTCGCCATTCCCACCGAAGAAGCGGCCACTATTGCGCTTCGCACGCAGCAGATCATCGCTGAGGAGTGCGGCGCGGCCAACAGCATCGATCCTCTGGGAGGATCGTACATGGTGGAGGCGCTCACCGATCGAATGGAGGAGGAGGCCTTTGACATCATCCACAGGATCGATGATATGGGTGGAATGCTTTCCGCCATAGAGAAGAACTATCCCCAGCAGGAGATTGCAGACGCCGCCTATCACTACCAGCAGCAAGTGGATCGAAACGAGAAAACCGTGGTGGGCGTGAACAAGTACGCCACCGAAGAAAGCCTCCCGGTGGAGATCCTTCAGATCGACGAGGAGCTGGAGCGGCTCCAGATAGAACGAACCATACGCATTCGCAATGATCGAAACCGGCAGAAGACCGAGGAATGCCTCCGCAGACTGGAAGAGGCCTGTGTGGAGGGGGAAAACGTGATGCCTTTTCTCATCGAGTCGGCCAAGGCCTACGCCACGCTTCAGGAGATGTGCGACACGTTCCGCAAGGTCTTCGGGGAGTACCGGGACCCCGGCATTTATTGAGGCCTTTTTTACAAGCGTCTTTTGCAGATTCGTCAAGCATGCCTCTTAGGCGAAAGCTTGATGAGTCGGCCGGAGCGGCGCATCCGGCGCCACAACACCTGTGGAGTGAGGAAAAAGGGTTTATGGAGAGACATCGAAGACTCAGGGTCATGGTGGCCAAACCCGGCCTCGACGGCCATGACCGCGGAGCGCGCATCATTGCCAGGGCCTTTCGGGACGCGGGTTTCGAGGTGGTCTACTCCGGCCTTCACCAGACACCCGAGGAGATCGTCCATGCCGCTATTCAGGAGGACGTGGACATGATCGGCCTGTCGAGTCTGGCCGGCGCGCATCTCTACCTGTTTCCCACGGTGGTGGAATCGCTGAGGGAGAGGGATGCGGGAGACATCCTCGTAATCGGCGGGGGCATCATCCCCGAAGAAGACATACCCAAGCTGAAGGCCGCCGGCATTCGAGAAGTTTTCACGCCCGGAAGCACGCTGGACGATATCGTGCAGTGGGTCCGGGAGAATGTGAACCCCAAGGAAACCTGAGCCTGAATCGGGCCTTTCAAAAGGAAACCCATGCCCTCAACGTCAGAAGTGGTGGAGAAGGTCGTCTCGGGAGACGTGCGATCCGTTGCCCGGGTTATTCGGGACATCGATGACGGAGTTCCCGGGGTCCGGGATGTGCTGAAAGCCCTGTACCCGCACACCGGCAAGGCTTACGTGATCGGGATCACCGGTGCGCCCGGAGTCGGAAAAAGCACCCTGGTGGATCAGATGATCGGGCGCCTGCGGGCGCAGGGGAAGAGCGTGGGCGTACTCGCCGTGGACCCTACCAGCCCTTTCAGCGGAGGGGCCATCCTGGGAGACCGGGTCCGCATGCAGCGCCACAGCATGGACGACGGTGTGTTCATTCGGTCCCTGGCCACCCGGGGGCACTTCGGGGGGGTCACCCAGTCCACTCGAAGCGCCATTGATGTTCTGGATGCCATGGGAAAGGACATCATCATTGTGGAGACCGTAGGTGTGGGGCAGGACGAGGTGGACGTGGTTCGCAGCGCCCACACCACGGTCATCTGCGTTATTCCCGGAATGGGGGACGATATTCAGGCCATCAAGGCGGGAATCCTGGAGGTCGGGGATATCTTTCTGATCAACAAGGCGGACCGGGAGGGCTCGGACAAGACCCTGAGCGATCTGCGGCTGATGATCGACATGGACCAGAAAAAGTATGAAAGCGGCACCTGGAAACCGCCCATTCTGAAGGCTCAGGCCGTATTCGACCAGGGCGTCGAAGAGCTCATGGACGAGATCGACAGACATGCCGAGTACCTGCGCTCTGTCTACGGAGACCTGCGTTTTCGCGCCCGAAAGGACAAGGTCTGCGAGGAGCTCGCCGAAATGGTCAAGAACCGCCTGATCGAAACGGTCCTGCAAGGTGTGACCGAGACCGGGGAGTTCGAGGAGGCGACAGAGGCCATTGTTCGAGGTGAGCTGGACCCTTATACCGCCTCGGACAATCTCGTCTTTCCCAAGATCACCCTTCCGGAACCGGAATAGGGCATGACGGTCTTTTTTTGGTGGTTGCGACAGGTCGGCCTTCTGGGGGCCGGGTTGTTCTTTCTGGTGTTTGGAGTCCATCTTTTGGTGTGCGCCTATCACCTGAACGACCCGTTCAACTTCGTGATGACCTTTTTCGCCTCCAATCTCATCATTCTCATCAGCGCCACCGTGATGATAGGCCTGGTGATACGCATAGTGGGCGTGCTCAGGGGCGACTCTAAAAATAATGAATAATCATATTGTTATCTAAGTTTATTGAAGTCATTTGTGTCGGTATGGAGGGAGCCATGGCAGCCCGGAAGAAACAGCAGCCCTTTGGCAAGCGGGTGATGAAACTCAGGCGGGAGCGCAAGCTCAGCCTCAAGGACGTGGCGAATGAAACCGGTTTGGCCAAGGATTACATCTCCAGCCTGGAAAAGGGCGAGGTGATCCCTCCGGTTGCAGTGATCCTTCAGCTCTCCAGGGCCCTGGGCATTGACTCGGGTCTCCTGCTCAGAGAAGAGAAGGAAGAGGAGGGGAGGAAGCGGGAGCAGGACTACCGGAAACGAACCGAGGACTATGCCTATCAGACGCTTACCCCGGAGGCGCGGGACAAACACCTCAAGGCCTTTCGCGTGCTCATTGATCCCAAGTCCGACCACAAGGGCGTGAGCTACCAGCATGCGGGCGAGGAGTTCATTTACGTGCTCAAGGGCAAGATCGAGGTCCAGGTGGGGGAAAACCGCAATGTGCTCGGCCCCGACGAAACCATACATTTCAACTCGAGCATCGTGCACAAGCTGAAAAACCTCAGCGAGGACCAGGCCGAGCTGCTCGTGGTTCTGTACACCCCCTGAGTGGATCATTCATGCATTGATCCTTTTGTCGGAAGGAAACCCTATGGCGTATCAGCTGACCGAAGAGCAGAAGATGATCCAGGCTATGGTCCGGGATTTCGCCCGGGAGGAGGTCATGCCCGGCGCAGCCGATCGGGACCAAACCAAGGCGTTTCCCCGCGACATCCTGGAGCAGATGGGGGAGCTGGGCCTCATGGGCATGAACGTGCCGGCGGAGTACAACGGCGCAGGCGTGGACACGGTAAGCTATTCCCTGGCCATGCAGGAGATCGCCTATGCATGTGCATCCACCGCCGTGGTCATGTCGGTGCACAACTCCGTGGCCTGCGGCCCGATCTATCTCTTCGGCTCGGACTACCTGAAAGAGACCTATCTCAAGCCCCTGGCCGCAGGAAAAATGATAGGCTCTTTTGCCTTGACCGAACCCGGAGCCGGTTCCGACCCAGGCAGCCAGAAGACCAAGGCCGTCCTGGACGGCGATCACTACGTGATCAACGGGACCAAGCTCTTCATCACCTCGGGGAAGAACTGCGACATCACGGTGGTTACGGCCTACACGGACGCCGGCCGGAAGCACAAAGGGATCAGCGCCTTTGTGGTGGAAAAGGGCACGCCGGGGTTCAGCGTGGGAAAGGAAGAGGAAAAAATGGGGCTTCGGGCCTCTGACACGGTGGAGCTCGTGTTCGAGGATTGCCGGGTGCCGCGGGAAAACCTTCTGGGGCAGGAGGGATCCGGGTTCATGATCGCCATGGCCTCCCTGGACGGCGGACGGATAGGCATCGCCTCCCAGTCCGTGGGAGTGGCCCAGGCCTGCCTGGACGCTGCAACAAACTATGCGCGTGAGCGGGTCCAGTTCGGCCGGCCCATCAGTCAGTTTCAGGGATTGCGCTGGATGATCGCGGACATGGCCACCCGCATCGAGGCGGCCCGCCTCCTCACCTTCAACGCCGCGGCCATGCGGGACCGGGGAGAGGATTTCGGCACCGCCGCGTCCATGGCCAAGCTTTACGCCTCGGAAACCGCCAACTGGGCGGCCTATCAGGCGCTCCAGATCCACGGCGGATACGGTTACATCAAAGAATTCCCTGTGGAGCGCTACTACCGGGACGCCCGGGTGTTCACCATCTACGAGGGAACCTCTGAGATACAGCGCAAGGTGATCGCCAATGGGGTGATCGGCCGCAAAGGCTGAGGCTGTTGAACCCCCTGTTTTCCCGATATCGAGACATCATCCCGGATTATTCCGATTTCCTGGAGGCCGTTCACCGGCCCTTGCCCGTGCATGTGCGCGTCAATCGCCTCAAGGCGTCTCCTGAGGAGGTGGTGGCCGGGGCGGCGGAGCAGGGCGTCCGTATGGAACGGTCACATCCAATCAATGACACCCTGTATACGGCAAACGGCTCCAGGACTCCGGGAAACCTGCTGGCCTACTTTCTCGGACACCTCCACCCGCAGGCCCTGACCTCATGTCTCGCCGGTACGGCACTTGCCCCTGAGCCCGGCGCGTATGTCCTGGACATGTGCGCGGCGCCTGGAGGGAAGACGGCACATCTCGTCGACTTGATGGAAAATCAGGGGCTTGTGGTGGCGAACGACCTGCACACGAGCCGGCACCCGGCCCTCGCCCACAACCTGGTACGGCTGGGTGTGCTCAACGCGGTGATCACGGCTTACCAGGCCCAGGAGTTTCCCAGGCGACACCGGTTTCGTTTCGTCCTGGCGGATGTTCCCTGCTCCGGAGAAGGCGGGTTCCGGGCGGAACCGGACCGGAACGAGCCGGTTCAAGGTCCCAGGGCCGCTCGTTTTCCGGAACTGCAGAAACGGATTTTGGAGCGGGCATTTGATCTGCTCGAACCGGGCGGAGCCCTGGTCTATGCCACCTGCACCTACAACCCTGAGGAAAACGAGGCCGTGGTGGACCATCTCCTTCAAATCCGGGATGCCCAGATCCTGCCCGTGCATGCAGGGGTGACCTGTGACCCCGGCCTCACCGCCTGGAACAAGGAGCGCTATGACTCCCGACTCGTTACAGCCCGACGCTTTTACCCCCACCGCGTCGATTCGGTGGGGTTCTTCATGGCCCGCCTTGGCCGAAGAGGATGAGCACCGGCGCATCCTGGCCTACATGGAGGAGCGCTTCGGAATTCCCCCCGCGGTTTTCGAGGACTACCTGGTGTTCCGAAGAAAGAACACCTGGCGTATGCTCAAAAAAAGCAAACACATGGACAAGGCGGCGCAGTTAAAGGTGGAGGCCGCGGGGATCAAGGCGTTCCACAGGATCCGCAACTTCATCAAGCCCACCACGCGGCTGATTCAAATGTTCGGCCGCCATGCTGTGAAATCTCGTATCACACTGACGAAACACGCGTTGGACAGTCTGGTTCGGGGTGAGAGGTTGCCTGTGGAAGCCCATACGGAAAACGGCTACATAATCCTTTTCTTTCGAGGGCATGCCCTTGGACTGGGGCTGCTGGTGAACGGCGCCCTGCAATCGCAGATTCCCAAGAGCGAGCTGCGGTTTTTTTGATGCTACCTTTCCAGGGCCGCTACCCCCTGCGTGCCTCCATAAAATGCCCCTACCATCCTTTTGCCGGTGGGTCACTCTTAACTCTTCATTCTTAACTCCAAACCGCCGTCATTCCGGACAAGCCTGCCCCGGACTTGATCCGGGGATCCGGTATCCAGGCACGCAGTGAAGCGGAGCGCTATCCATTGCCAGAATCGTAGGGTGGATAAGCGCCAGCGTATCCACCAGAATCGCGCAGACCGGATAAGAAACCACCGCCTTATTCCTTGACAAGTAAGGCGCCCCAAAAGACAATTACAAGAAATAGTGTTACCTTCTCACAATGGAGACATAAAAAAAAATGAAAACAATCCAGACTGAAATACCGGAAAACCTTTATAAAGGTGCTGTCGCTTTGGCGGAGCAGGGATGGTTTCGCAATGAAAAAGAGGTCTTTTCCGAAGCAATTCGACGCTTTCTTGAATCGCACCAGCCGGAACTGATGGATAAATTCATTCGAGATGATGTCGAATGGGGCCTTCATGGCGAAGAGTAGATCGAATACCGTCGTAGTATGCGATGCCGGGCCACTAATTCACTTGGATGAAGTGGAACATCTTAAGCTACTGGCCGATTTTAAAAATGTTATTGTACCCCATGGCGTCCGGCACGAAGTGTGTCATCATAGACGTATTTAAGGAACCTGATATTGCCTGGTCTTTGGTAGAGGCAATCTCCCCATTAGAACAATCCGTCAAAACAATTTGCAATTTATTCTCTCTGGACGCCGGGGAAATGGAATCGTTGAGCCTTTTGAATAACGATCCTGACTCTATTTTCCTGACAGATGATGCGGCTGCGCGAATTGTCGCCACTAAACTTGGATATAGAGTTCATGGAACCATCGGTGTCCTTGTTCGTGCCATACGGCGTGATTTACTCAACCCCGAAGAAGTCGTTGATGCACTGCTGCGCATTCGTGATGTATCAACTCTGTATATAAAGGGTTCTTTGCTCCAAGAAGTGATATTAAAAATAATGCAGGAGCATGGTTAACAACCCTTAACCATTTAATACTTGAACTTTTTAATATCTTTTCACTTTTCACTTTTAACTCTTCATTCTTAACTCAAAACCGCCGTCATTCCGGACAAGCCTGCCCCGGACTTGATCCGGGGATCCGGAATCTATATAAAATATCGTTGGGGACGTGCGAGCACATGGCCGCGAGCCATTCCAGGGCGTCGAAGGTCTTCGTGCGCTTTCCATTCCTGGATTCATAGA
>CAZQCK010000018.1:0-36234 GCA_964591925.1 uncultured Desulfobacterales bacterium | reverse complement strand
ATCACCTGCGACGACGCCTGGGGCGGGGACATCATCGCCGCGGCCTGCATCCACCTGGCCGCCACGGTCAAGCCGGCTCTCCTGGAGGGGGTTTGGATCGCCGCTCCACACATCCTCGGGCACGACGATCCCGAGAACGGCCCGGAGATCCGGGGCGGCACGCTCCAGGTGCCCGGGGGACCCGGGCTGGGCGTAAACCCCGACCCCGCGCGCCTGGGCGATCCCGTTATGAGCTTTGAATGACCCCGCCCACGGGGATATCCCTACCAGACAACCTGTTTTCACGGAGGAAACCCCCATGCCGCCCAAAGAACACTCCCGACGCGCCGGAACCGAATGTACTCGCAGAGGACACTCACGGACCGCAACGCCCGGCGGCCTTCACGGGCGGGAGTGCATTGCACTTTTTCGAGTGATGAGCCGGGCCAGCCCATAGGTGATCCCGGCCACCACCGCCCCCAGGGCAGGCCCCACCACCAGGGACCCGATGGCCCACTCGTAGAGCCTCTCCAGCCCCTGGTACCCCAGGGTCTCCAAGGACAACTCCGTTAGAAACCGTCCGTGCCTCATGTAATACCCCGCCTCGATGCACAGGGCGGGCACCAGGGGAGGCATGCACAGCTGGCTCGCAGCCACGGCCGCCACCCGGTTCAGCCGCAGAAACCCCGCAGAGAACAGGATGGTCACGGTGTGAAAGCCGATAAGCGGAAGGGAGCCCAGAAACACCCCCAGCGCCCCTGCCGCAGACAGTCGGGCCGGAGAGGCGTCTCCCTTCAACAGGATGCGAAGGGAACGCAAGGGATGGAGGAGCGTGATCCCGGGTCCGCTTTCACCGGCCGCAGAGGGAACCTTGCGGTGCGGCCAGGGCAGAACCGACCGCATGGTGAGCCGTGCATTGAGCAGGCTCAGCCGCGCGTTGTCCCGAAAGAGATGAAAGTGGGAGACGTAATGATGTCCGGGAGGGTAGACCACGGAAATCTCCACGTCCCGAATCTCCACCCCCGCCCACGCCGCGCGGACCAGGACCTCTATCTCAAAGGCGTATCCCTTCTCCCGAAAAGGGAGGTGCAAGAGGACCTCCAGGGGATAGGCCCTGAAGCCGCTCTGGCTGTCTCCCACTCTGCGCCCGGTCTGCACGCGAAACCAGAAGTTGGAAAAGGCTCGCCCGAAACGCCGTGAGGCAGGCGCGCCTGCTCCGGCGAAATCCCGCTTTCCCACCAGAACGGCCTCTGGATGCCTTGGAATGAGGTGAAGAAAGCGATGGATCTCTTCGGGATCGTGCTGCCCGTCGGCGTCCAGGGTCACGATGTGGCTCATACCCAAATCCCGTGCCGCCCGGGCTGCGGTGAGTATGGCCGCCCCCTTTCCGCGGTTTTTCTTGTGCCTCCTCACAAGCACCGGAAGACCGCGGAGCACGTCCGCTCCCCCGTCCGTGCTCCCGTCGTCCACCACCAGGACCCGCTCATGAACCTTGTTCGCGCCCAGCACCACCTGCCGAAGGGTGGCGGCGTGATTGTACACCGGAATGACGATCAAGGTCTCGACCATGGACGATGGGACCGCGCTTTCTGCTGCCTGAATTGGCGCCTCACTCCCTCCCTACCCCAAAAGGCGGCGGCGTTTCAACTCCCTTATCTCTTCCTGTCTTCCCGGGGCTTCGGCCCAGGCGTATGGACAAAAGCGCCCTTCTGGGCTAAAAATAGAGAAACGACCCGGGAAGGATCTCGGCCATGAAGGCCTTTTTTGTACAGCTCCTGCTTGGAACCAGCCGCCTGGTGGGGGGGTGGTTTCTTAGAACCGTGGCCTATGGGATCACCACCGGCTACTTTGTCTTCCGGCCCGGCCGGGTGCGCTTCGGAATGGGTCTCTACGCAGCCCTTTTCCCGGAACGGGGCCGGCTCTTTCACCTGTATGCGGTCTGGCGTCAGTTCGCCGACTTCACGGCCGGTTACTGCGACCGGCTGGAGCTGGAGCGGGGCGGAGAGATCCAAATCACCCAGGAGGGCTCGGAGCACCTCCGGAAGGCCGGGGACCAGGGGAGCGGCGGCATTCTCCTGGTCTCCCATTTCGGCAATCTGGAGATCGCCGCCCGGCTGTTCCGAAAAAGCGGCATCCCCATGCTCCTCCTTATGGGAGAGCGGGACCCCAGGCAGGTGGCTCGCCAGCAGCGGGAGGCCATGAAGCGGGACGGGCTGGACATCCTGGTCTCGTCACCGCAAAACGGGTCCCCGGTGGACGGCCTGGAGGCGCTTCACGTCCTCCGGGGGGGCGGGCTCGTGGCCATGGCCGGAGACCTGGCCTGGCAGTCCCGGCCCCGGCTGGTAGACGTCCCCTTCCTGGGCGGGACAATTCGGCTTCCCGAGGCCCCCCACACCATAGCCCTGCTGACAGGAGCCCCCTTGTTCACCCTGTGGGTGTTCCGCACGGGAAGGGGCGCGTATAATGTGGTGGTCTCTAAACCCCGATATGTAACGGCCGCATCCGGGAGCGAAAGGGCCGCAGCGATTCAGCGATCGGTTCAGCTCTACGCCTCGGAACTGGAAAAGGCCCTGAGAACCCACCCCTGGCAGTGGCACGTGTTCGAGCCGGTTCTGAAATGACGACCTCCCGGCAAGTTTGACGAAAGCTCCGCACCGTCTCTTCGGCATGGAGCGTGGATGGTGCAAAGGCCTATTATAAGGTGAGAAGACCATGACATGTGAAAACCAAGGCATCGCCGACGGTGATTTCAGCCTCGACCCCCGACTGGTTGAAGCCCTTTCCGCGGGGAGCCGCTGTCTCGTGACCTGGTCCGACGTACTGGACCGCATCAACGTGTTTCCGGTGCCTGACGGGGACACCGGAAGGAACCTGATCATCAGCCTGGCCCCCTTCCGGCGTGGGACCTGTCTTCGCGAAGCCCTCAAAGACCGCCTGCTCTCCTCGGCCCGGGGAAACTCGGGCAACCTCGCCGCCAACTTCTTCGCCGGGTTCCTGGAGGTCACGGATGCAAAGGCTCTCGGCCAAGCCTGCAAACAGGGGCGGGACCTGGCCTATGCAGCCTTGAAGGTCCCAAAGCAGGGCACCATGTTGAGCCTGTTCGACGCCCTGGTCGTCTCCCTGGAAAAAAATCCCGCCCGAGAGGACGCCGAATGGATGACTCCGGTGATCCGGGACCTGGAATCCGCGCTCTTGGACACCCGCAGCATGCTGCCCGAGCTGGAAGCGGCCGGAGTGGTGGATGCCGGGGCCCTGGGGATGTTTTTATTCTTCCGCTCCTGCTTTCGCGTCCTGGGAAACCGGGCCGACGACCCGGAAAGCCTTCCCCATCGGCTCAAGCCCTTTCTCGAGCCTACGGAAAACTGGAAAGAAACCGCGGCCACCCAGGGATACTGCCTGGACGCCGTGGTGCGAACCCGGCCGCAAAGCCCGGCGGGAATGGAGGATCTCTCGGGGTGGGGAGACGAAACCATGGCCACTGCCCGGGGGGATATCCTCAAGGTCCACCTCCACACCAACGACCGGGAGGCAATCCGGCGGAAACTCGAGAAAATGGGGGACATAGTGCACTGGGCCTCCGACGACCTCGGCCTGCAGACCCGCCGATTCGCCCGACCGTCCTTTCGGCAGGCCCTCCACATTGTCACGGATGCCGCGGGTGCGGTTGAGCGTCACCAGGCCCTGCGACTGGGCATCACGCTCCTGGACAGCTACATCCAGATAGGCCAAGAGAGCCTGCCGGAGACCTGCGTGGACCCACAGCACCTGTTCTCGGCCATGCGAGGCGGAAGCCGCGTCTCCACCTCTCAGGCCTCGACCCGGGAGAGGGGCCTGGCCTACAACAAGATCCTGGACCTCCACCCCCGGGCCCTGTACATCACGGTGGGCTCCTTTTACACGGGAAACCACGAGGCCGCCTCGGAGTGGAAAGAGGCCCACGACCCTGAGGACCGCCTTGTCCTGATGGACTCGGGTGTGGCCTCGGGCCACCTGGGACTGGCGGCCATGGCCTCGGCCCGGTTTTCCATGAGCGCGGGTGAACCGGAAGAGGTGGTAACCTTCGCCCGGAAGGCCCTGAACAGGTGCCGGGAGGTCCTCTTTCTGGACAAGCTCCAGTTTCTGGCGGCCGGCGGGCGGATGTCCAAGACCGGCGCCTTTTTCGGGGACATGCTGCACCTCAAACCCGCCTTCAAGCCCACACCGGCGGGCGCGCAGAAAGTGGCCGTCCTGAGAAACCGGGACGACCAGGTGGACCTGGCCCTGGAACAGCTCCGTGAGGGCCTGGACCCGACCGAAAAGGCCGTTGTCATGCTGGAGTACACAGACAACCAAGGCTGGCTGGAGTCCGAGCTGGTGCCGCTGGTAAAGGGGCGATTCCCTCGGGCCCTGGTCTTTGCGCAGCAGGTCTCACTCACCTCGGCCGCCCACATGGGTCCGGGGTCCTGGGGTGTCGCGTTTCTCCAGATGGAGGAACCGGATCGCCTGGAGCCGTTTTTTCCATGATGGATTCGTGGATTCGAGCCGCAAAGGGCCTGGGCATGGCCTTCATGTTCGGGACGTTCTTCCTGGGTATCCTGGTCTTTCTCCTGGGGGTGCTGCCCCTGGCCTGGGTGTTGAACCGGCTTGCAGGCGAGGCCCCCCGGGTGGAGGGGGCGGCCAGGGTGGGATTCGGCTGGTGGCTGGGGTTCATGGGGGTTCTGGGTCTGGTGCGAAGCCGGCCTCCCCGTGGAGAGGCCATTCCCGGCCCCTGCGTGGTGGTGGCGAATCACCCCGGCCTGTTCGACGTTTTGTTCCTGATTCGGGACATTCCGGCCCTCTCGGTTCTCGTAAAGGCCGACCTGGCCCGAAAGCTCCCCCTGGGACCCGTGTTGAGGTCTCTGGAATACGTCCTTGTCCCGGACTATGACCGCGTCCATCCCCTGGACACCGCCGAGGAGACCCTGAAGAAGATTCGAAGCGGTAGAAAGGCCCTCCTGTTCCCCGAAGGCACCCGCTCGCCGCCGGGATCTCTTGGGGCCTTCCGGGCAGGGGCCTTCAAGATCGCCCGTGTGAGCGGAGTCCCGATCCAGCCGGTGCTCCTTCGAAACATTCCGCCGTTCATGCCCAAGGAAGACCCCTGGTATCTGCCCCCACGGCGGACCTCCATGCTGGAGATGGAGTTCTGGGACCCTTTGCCCCCGCCGGTCAAGGGCAAGGAACAGGACTGTGCCCGCCGTCTCGAGGAGCGCTACCGGGAGGCGCTCGGGTTGTCCTGATCCGGGCCGGCCGCCTTCTTCCTGAAGGCCCTCTTGGCCCTGGGGTTGTGGCGGCGGTAGGTCCCGTCCGCCATCTCCTTCTCGATCACCTTCATGAAGAGCTCCCCCATACGGGCCTCGTAAGACCGCTCCGCATAAAAGGTGTCCCAGGCATGGTGAAAGAGCGACTCCAGCCTCTCCGGGCTCATGTGCCTGGGCTGGAACACCACCTTGTCCGCCGTGTAGTCCAGCCAGTTGTTGTTGAAGATGCGGCCTTCCTTTTCCAGGGTTTCGCGGATCGGTGAGTGGGGAAACGGCGTCAGAATCGTGAACTCGGCGATGTCCAGGTCGATCTCAAAGAGAAAATCCATGAGCCTCTTGAGGTAATCCTCATCATGGTGGTCCAGCCCCATGAGGATGGTCCCCTCCACTGAGATCCCGTGATCCTTGAGCCTGCGGATGCGCCGGCGCATGGCGTCGGTCATCTCGAAGATGGCCTGGTACACGTACCAGCAGCCCGCATCCGCAGCCAACCGAAGAATCTCGTCGCTGGAAAGAAGCGGGTGGGACACCCACTTCTTCTTGAGGGGAATCATGGCCTTGAACAGATCCCTGAGCCACTGCTTGTTGTTTGCCAGGGAGTTGTCCACGATGAAGAGGCGGTTGTTGGGAATGGATTCCATCTCTTCGATGACCTTGTCGATGGGACGCGGCCGGAACTTCCGCCCCCCCAGGAAGGCCACACAGCAGGGATCGCAGTTGAACCGGCAGCCCCGGGACGCATGCACCAGATCGAGCATCTGCACTCCCCGGTAGTTGTAGAGCTCGCGGTCCAGGATCTCCCGGCGGGCCGTCCCCACCAGCCGAATGTCCGGATGCCCGGCCGAAAAGTCGTAGACCGGTTTCATGCGGCCGGCCTCGAGGTCGTCCATCACCTCCTGAAAGCGGCCTTCCACCTCGCCCAGAAAGACGGAGTCGGCGTGGCGGGCCACCTCCCGGGCGTGCAGCATGGCGGCGATCCCTCCGAAGAGCACAGGTACGCCCAGGGAGCGGTACCGGGCGGCCAGCTCAAAGGCCCGTGGCAGCTGGCAGGTGAGCATCACTGAAAAGGCCGCCAGGTCCACGGATGCGTCGAAGGCCACTTCTTCGAGGTTCTCGTCGGTGAAGACGATCTCCACGTCATCGGGCACCTCGGCTGCAAACACCACAGGCCCGTGCGGAGGGAGATGAAACTCGCGCTGCCGCTCCAGCTTGGGCCACGTCGGGTAGATCAGGTGCATCTTCATGGGTTGCGTATCCTTCCCTGCTTCCACCTCGCCAGAAAGGCCTCGTAAAAGGGCGGCGGGAGCATGCAGAGGTTGTGATCCGTATCCAGCATCATCTGCACGGAGTACCCGGTGGTGGCCGTCTCTCCCGCCCGGCCCCGAATGACAAAAGAATGGTTGATGCGGGCGGCCTCTGAAAAGTGCAGAGACGCCTCTATGGTCACCTCCTCCCGAAGCCTGAGCGGGCGGTGAAAGTCCGCATGGAGCTGTCTAATGGGGACGAGGATACCGTGGTGGTAAAAGTCCATGTAGGTTATCCCGAAACGCTCGCCCAGGGCGTCCCGGGCGTCCTCGAAAAAACTGGCGTACCGGCCGTGCCACACGATACCCATGGAGTCCACCTCTTCGAAGCGCACCCTTCGCCGGGTCTCGGCCCTAAGGGGGGCGGGGTCTCCTTCACGTGCAGGAAAGTAGGGTTTGATCATGGACCGCCTTCTTCCGCTCCGGTGGTTACGGTGAACGAGGAGGCCGGCTCGCCCCGGACCAGCACTCGGGCCTCCAGGCCCTGTACACCCGCCATCGGCTTTCGGCTGCAGTGGATCTCGATCTCATCCCCGGGAACCACGGGAAGAACAAACTTGGCCTTGTGAACGGACACGGCGCCGGTTGGTGGGTCTCCCCATACCTTGGCGGCCACCTGCAGGGCCGCCATGATCTGCACCACGGCGGGAAGAATGGGACGGCCGGGGAAATGCCCCGCAAACCCTGCAAAACCGGCCTCGAACCGGCAGCGCCCCACGGCGCTCCCGGTTTCGATCTCCTTCGGTTCCTGCACAAAGCTCGATCGTACCGCCTCTCTCAGCCGGTCCATGCACTCACCCCTTCGGCCCCCTGTAAAGGGCCGGAATCACCAGCAGGGCGGCGGGCATTGCCGCCCCGATCCCCAGCAGCACAGTCACCCCGATGGCATGGAGCGCCGGATGCCCGGCCAGGGCCAGAGACCCGAATCCGGCCAGGGTCGTGAGCCCGGACACCAGCACCGCGCGTTCCGTACCCAAATCCTGCTCCCGCATCATGCGCATCACCATGAATACACCATAGTCCACTCCGAGCCCGAGAATCAAGACGGCGGCCACCGTGTTGAATGCATTGACAGGAATTCCCAGCAGGGCCATGCCTCCGGTGCCCGCGACAAGCCCCGTCACCACAGGGACCAGGCACAGCCCCACCGAAAGCGGTCGCCGAAGCAGAAACCCCAGCAGCACCAGGACCGCAGTGCCTGCACCCAGAATGAAAACGAGGACATCCCTGCCCAGGGCCCGGCTGATCATGTCCCCGAACGCGGCCGGGGAGACCACGTGGACCCCCGGCAGATCCGAAAGCACCTCGGACAGACGGGAGGTAAGCACCGGCGAGTCGGGCACCAGGCTCAGGACCTGAACCTCCTCTTCGGATCGAAGCACAAAATTGTCCAGGATCTCCCCCAGGCCGGCCCGCCTCAGTTCTTCAGGCCGGACCGGAGAGGCCTCTGTGCCCAACCACTGAAAGAACGGCTCAAATGCGGTGGAGGAGAACCCCAGCTCCCGTCCCGCCTCCAGCAGAACTTCTCGGGTCGTTTGAATGCGGGCGCCGGACCAGAAGGAGCGCCAGCGCCTGCGGTTTTCCTCCTGGCTCTGCAGGCTCGGCAAAAGAGGAGCGAGGCTGGTAACCTGGAGGCCGGACAGCTCCGCCTCCATTCTCCTGAACACCCGGTCGTTGGTACGAACCGCACCGGCCAGGTCCTCCGCCTCCGCCACCACGAGGGCCCGTCCGAGAAGGCCTTCCCAGGTCCGGCTCAGTTGCTCTTCCATCTCCAGAACATGGCCGGGGGCCCGGTTCAGCTCGCGCAGATCCGCCTCGAACTCGAGGCGGGCCGTCTGCCAGCCTCCCAGGCAAAGGGCGCCGATCCAGACCCAGACGATCCATCGGGGCCGTTGCCGAGTCCCGGGGGACGGAAGGACCGGAGCCGTCCCCCTCGAAGGGCGGACCCCATGGGGCAGGGCGACCAGGGAGAGAACAAGGGCGGCGGCCATACCGAACAGGGAAAACACACCCAGCTGGCGCTGGCCTGGAACGCTGCTGAACAGGAGCACACCGAAGGCCGCCGTGGTGGTGAGCCCTCCGAACAGGATGGGGACGGCGATCCGGCCGGTGACTGCCGCGGCCCGTTCCCGCGTGGACCGCCTGAGCGCGAAATAGACGTGAATCCCGAAATCGATGGAAATGCTCAAAAGCACCGCTCCGAATCCCAGGGTCACGGCGGACACGGGTGTGTAGACCAGGGCCGTCCCGGCCGCGGCCACCATGAGGGTGGAGGCGGGAACCAGCAGGATGAGGAGCCCGTTCCAGGACCGGACGAACACCAGGAACAGGAGCACCAGGGCCGCAGAAGAGACGGAGAGGACCAGGAACAGGTCCTTGCGTACGGTCTCCGCATTGGCCGCGGTGTAAAGGTGCCCGCCGTAGAGAAACGCCTCTACACCCGGCTGCAGCGCCTCCCGCGCCAACCCTCGAAACCCGGCGATCAGCTCCTCCGCCCCTTCCGCATCCGTCATGGGCACGGGCGTCTCCACGATTAGCAGCGCATGGCGGCCGTCCCGGCTCAGAAAATGCCCGTTCACGATGCGCACCTGGGGGATCGGGCTCACGCGGCGCAGCTTTTCAAGGGCCAGGATCCGGAATTCGAGGGGGTCTTGTCGAAAGAGGCTCCTTTGAGCCCACCCACCAGGTGACTCGAGATCGTGCAGGATCCCCTCCAGCCTGGTCCTGACCCGGGCCGGCTCCAGAAACTCCACGGCCCGGTCCCGGTCCTTTCGGGTGAACAGGCAGGGCAGGGCGTCGATCATAAAGGGAAGAAGCCCTTCTCCACGTCTCATGGGCGGACCGCTCAGGACCCGGCTGAACAGGGGCGGTTCCATGGCGCGGGCCAGGCGGTCCACTGCCTGAATCAGGGACGCCGTAGAGACTCCTTCCGCGGCGCTCACCTGGACCAGGAGCTTGTTGGAAAGGGGGGATTGCTGCAGGAGCCGAAAGTGCCGGGCGGCCCGGGAGGGCTCGTCCGGGATCATGGAGCCGATGTCCTCATCCACCTTCAGGTATAAGACTCCGGCCAGGGAGACGGCCCAGAGAAGCAGAACCATACCGGCCAGAAGCGGGCGGCGGGAGGAGAAATAGGTGTACAGCGCGGACACACTCACTCCCGCCGCACATGGGTGTCCACAAAGGTGATGACCGTGCGGTCACCACCGGTCTCGTGAATCTCGATCGTGTCCACGTGATCCAGGTCCCTCGAAAAAGAGACCCGAAAATGCGCCAGGCGCTTCGCCGCCGCAGATGAGCGCGGCTTCAACATCAGGGTGAGGGGGGAGTCGTCCACCACGGACAGGGCGAACCGCTCCTCGAGCCAGGAAAAATCAGCCCGCACCCAGGCCAAGAGCTGATCGGTAAAGTGCAGAATGCCGGCCTCGGCACCGGCGGGGGCGCTTACAGCGTCCTGCTCCGACCCGCTCCAGGTCTTCACCTCCTCTCCATCGACTATGAAGCCGAATCGCTCGGGCGAGAGGACCTCCCATCGAAGGCGATCGGGAGCCTTGAAGTTAAAGCGGCCCCGGGAGCGAAGCGGTTCGTCGAGCATCTGTGTATGGCTCTTCTGAATAAACTCGCTTTGAATGGAGGTGATTCCGCGGGACGCCTCGGCCAGCCGGTCCAGGACGTCGTCCTTGTCACCGAATGCAGACACCCCTGCGGAAAGGGAGAACAGAAAAACCAGCCCCAGCAGGAAAACAAGAGGCGGGAGCTTCGAGGGAAAGACAAAACGAATCATGCCGGGCTCCAAACCTTGATGGTGGCCGAGGCGACGGGCCGCCCGCTCAGGGCGACCACTCCCCGGGCCACGGAAAAATCTCCGAGGACCTTTTCCGTCTGTACGGATATTCTCAGGCGCTCACCCGGAGAAGCGTTCCCCTCCACGCGGCCTTGACGGATGCCCACCAGATAACCCCCTCTCACCGGGCGGCCGTTGACCAAGTTCTCATAGCCTTTCACCGCGGCAAAGGCCTGGGCGATCATCTCCAGGAGGGCCAGTGGATCCGGCAGGCCCCCCTGAACCGTGAAAAAACCGTCCCCGCGGGGAATAGCCTCCACCGTGCCGCTGCCCGCCTCCGGATCGCACTCAATGAGCCGGTCTACCAGCCGCATGGGCGGGCGATGGGGAATGACCCGCTCTGCGGAAAGGGGAAGGGTGAGAGGCTCCATGGGACTCCTCAAGAAAATGAACCGCAAAACGCAGAAGCATTGAACCCGCTTTTTTTCTTAGCGCCCTTCGCAGGCTTGGTGGCGCACACGGGTGACACCCTGTGCTTACAACATCCCCAACTCCTTGGCCTTGCCTATGACAAAGGTGTGAATGTCTTGCAGGGTACGAATCTTTCGAATCTCCTCTTCATCCCGAATCTTGATCTTGAAGGCTTGTTCCAGTGCTATCACCATGTCCACCATGTCCAGGCTGTCCAGCCCCAGGTCCTCGAACAGAGTGGCCTCGGGCAACATTACGGATCGTTCCAGCTCGAATTCCTCAGCCAGGGACTCATTGATGCGTTCTATAATCTCTTGCTCGGTCATATTCGGTCTCTCCGCAGGACGAGCGTGGAGTTCACTCCGCCGAAGGCGAAATTGTTCTTCAGCGCCCAGGTCGTCTCTGCGTACTCCGCCGCTGTGACGTACCTTATATCCGCACAGGCCGGATCCGCGTTTTCCAGATTCAGGGTCGGGGCCAGGCGGCCCCGCATCATGAGCTCGATTACGGCCGCCGTCTCCAGACCCCCACAGGCGGCCATGGTGTGCCCCATGTGCCCCTTCAGGCTGCTCACAGGCGTCCGGCGGCCGAACACCCGCTCTATGGCCTCGCTCTCGGCCCGGTCTCCCATGCCGGTCCCCGTGGCGTGGGCGTTGATGTAGTCGATTCGATCAGGACTAAGCCCGGCGTCGTGCAGGGCCTTGCGCATACAGGCCTCCATGGAACCAACTCCGGGGTTCACCATGTTGGAGGTGTCGGAGACGGTGGCGAACCCCGCCACCTCCGCGAGGATGGGGGCGTCCCTGCGCAGGGCCGACTCCAGGCTCTCCAGAATGAGAATGCCGCATCCATCCGCACACACCACGCCGTCCCGGTCCCGGTCAAAGGGGCGGGGGGTACGCTCCGGTTGATGGTTGAATGCGCAGGAGGACGCGTTCATGATGTCAAAGGTGGCGGTGATCAAGGGATGGTACTCCTCGGCTCCCCCGCAGACCATGAACTCCTGCCTGCCGCAGGCGATGGTCTCGGCTCCGTAACCCAGGGTCTGGCAGCTCGTGGAGCAGGCCGAAGACACGGCCAGGACCCGGCCGGTAATGCCCAGGGCGTGGGACACGTTGGCCGCACAGGAGTGGTTCATGATCTTGAAGAACCCTGTGGAGCGCATTTTTTCCAGACTGTTGAAATTGAAGAAGTCCGAGTAGGACTGCTGTGTGCTGATGGTGCTGCCCACGCTCGATCCTATTGCCACACCCATGTCTCCGCTCGCGCAGTGCTGGGGGGTCAATCGAGCCTGGTCCAGAGCATCCCGGGCCGCAAGGGTTGCAAAGACGGACATGGGCGACATGGTTCGACGATGTCTGCGAGGTATAATCTTGGGATCGATACCCTCCACCGGCGCCGCCACCAGGCTCCTCAGGCCCTGGTACTCCTCCAGTTCAGGCAGGCGGCGGACCCCGCTCTTTCCCCGGATCAGGGAATCCGCCAGAAGGGCCACTCCCCTGCCGAAAGGGGAAACAGCACCCATGCCCGTGACCACGACCCGCCTTCGATTCAAGCCTCCGCTCCTTTCGGGTTACCGCCGCGGGTCCGCCCTCAGCCGGCATGGCCCGCCGGAACCAGTGCCTCCTGTCTTCCGGTCGGTTCATCCTTTTGCGCCCGTGAGCGGCGTCTCGATTCCACCGCATCGACACACTGCTGCAAACCCGTCCGCACAGGAAGAATCACGGTATCTTAGAATTCCGAAAATCCAATATCAAGCAGGAATTCGTGCCCCCGAACCCTGCTGCGTTGCACAGGACCACGCCCGGCGGGCGCTCCAGGGCCTGCCTGGGAATGTTGAGCCTTCGACTGCTCTCGTCCGGCTCCTCGAAGTTGGCGTTCGGTGCAATGAACCCCTGGGCGGCCATCACGGCGCAGTAGACCACCTGGGAGGCCCCTGACATCCATAGCTCATGGCCGGTCATGGACTTGACAGACGAGACCGGCGGGGTTTCATCGCCGAAAAGGGCCGTGATATTCTCCGCCTCCACCCGGTCCCCGGCCTGGGTGGAGGTGGCGTGAGCGCAGATGTAGTCCACGTCGCGAGGCGTCAAGTCCGCAGTATTCAGGGCACTCCGCATGGCCCGGAAGATTCCGTCCCCGCTCGGCATGGAGATGTGAGCCCCGTCCGAGGAGAAGGCATAACCCCTGATCTCCCCCAGCAGGGGAGCGCCCCGGCGCAGGGCCAGGTCTCGTCTCTCCAGAATCACGGCGGCGGCTCCGCCGCTGGGGACCAGCCCGTCGCGGGAACGGTCGAACGGCCGGCATGCGGCTCCGGGATCGTCCACGCGGAGAGAAAAGGCGCCGAGCCCGTCGAAACTGCACATGGACTCCCAGTTGATCTCCTGGGCCCCACCGCAGATAACCCGCTCCTGCCTGCCCAGGGCGATGAGATCGGCGGCCTGCCCCAGTGCGTGCCCTCCGCTCGCACAGGCCGCACTCAGGGTCCAGCAGGCGCCCTGTGTCTTGAGAAGGGTGTTGAGGTTGAGGGTTATGGTGGAGGTGATGCACCGGAACGTCAAACCGCTTCCAATGGAGGCCGTGTCACCCAGTCGCTTGAGCCGTTCGACCTGTTCCACATTGGCGGTGCAGCTGGAATCGCATCCGAAAATGAGCCCGGTCTCCGGGTTTTCAATGTCCCCCGGTGCCAAGCCTGCCTGGCCCAGGGCGTCCTGAACCGCGGCATATGCCTGCCGGACGAACTCCGGCATGCTCTTGGAGTGCTTTTTCGAAAGATGCCCGAAGGCGTCGAACCCCCGGACGGCTCCGGTGAGGGGACTTCGAAAACCAATGGCCCGACGGTGTTCGTCCACCACGATCCCGGATGCGCCGGAGCGCATGGCGGCCCCGACCCTCTCGGGGGTGCACCCCAGGCAGGATACGACTCCGATCCCCGTAATGGCTACGCGGTACATGAACCTTGCGTCCTCTGATGTGACAATGAATGGTCCAGCCGGCGGGTTGCAGGTTTACTCTTGCCTGAATTGAGGTCTTGGGCACTCGGCGACGAAAAACCCTACATGTACACCCCTCCGTTGACTGAAAGCACCTGACCCGTGATGTAGGAGGCGGCTTCGGAGCATAGAAACCGCACCGCTTCGGCCACCTCCTCGGGTGTCCCGAGCCTCCCCGCAGGAATCATGGGAAGAATGGTCTCCATAGGGAGGCCCTCGGTCATCTCCGTATCTATGAACCCCGGTGCCACCGCGTTCACCAGGACGTTGCGCCCGGCCACCTCGCGGGCCAGGGTCCGGGTGGCCCCTATGAGGCCGGCCTTGGCAGCGGCGTAGTTCACCTGGCCCGGGAGCCCCGTCTGCCCGGAGGTGGATGCAATGTTGACGATCCGACCCTTCCGTTGCCCCAGCATGGGCCGAAGGACCAGTTTTGTCACGTGAAAAAAGCCGTCGAGATTTACCGCCAGGACCTCTCGCCAGTCTTCCGCGGTCATCCATACCATGAGCGCGTCCCGGGTCAGACCCGCATTGTTGACCAGGACAAACGGGGTGTTTTTCTCCAGCAGGGGATCCAACCGGTCACGCGCCTGCTCAGGATCCGCCACGTCAAAGGGCACGAGACGGCAGTCCGCGCCCATATCCTTCACCTCACCGGCCACCCGCTCTGCGGCCTGGTGGTCCCGCCGGTAGTTCAACCAGATATGAAAGCCGTCCCGGGCCAGTGCTCTGGCCACGGCGGCCCCTATGCCTCTTCCGGCCCCGGTCACCAGGGCGATCCCGGGACCGGCTCCTTCAGGCCTTCCTGCTGAGCGCTCAGCTGTTTGTCCCATGTCCATGCATCCTTTTCCTGTTACTTCAGCCTGAATTGAGCGGGGCGAAACCCCGCCTGGGGGTTGTCAACCAAAACCGACTTTTCAATTTCTTCCTGCACTGCATTTTTGTATGATGCGCTATTCCGATCTGATCGAGCGACTGCCGGGTTTGCCGACAAGGCAAGAAAGAAGGTGCTTGCCTTCACCATAGGCTGTAAGTTGAAATATTCGCTTCAGATTCGATTATACACGAGGCGGCAAACATGAAAAAGACTATCCTGTTGGGAATTTTCGCCTGCCTGCTTATACTCATCGGCCGGCAAATCTACAACCAGATGTCCGCACCCTCCCAAGGGCGGGGTGGGGGTGGAAAAAGCCCTGTTGTGGCCGTGGAGACCCGGCCCGTACTCCAGGGCGGAATCCGGGATGTGGGCGTGTTCACCGGAACCCTCCATCCCAGGAGCCAGTTCGTGGTGGCACCCAAGATCAGCGGCAGGCTGGACAGGCTTCCCGTGCATGTGGGAGACCGGATCCTTCCGGATCAGCTGGTGGCGGTCCTGGACGCGGGGGAGTATGCCCAGCAGGTGGATCAGGCCCGGGCCGAGCTGGAGGTGGCGCGTGCCCAGCTGGAGGAGAACCGAAGCGCACTGGACATCGCCGGCCGCGAGCTGGAGCGGGTGAAGGCGCTTCGAAAAAAAAAGATCGCCTCTGAATCGGAGCTGGATGAGGCCGAGGCCGAGTTCAAGGTTCAGAAGGCCAAGCAGCGCGTGGCCCTGGCCCAGGTGTCGCAGAAAAAGGCCGCCTTGGAGGCCGCGGAGGTGCGCCTTTCCTACACCAGGATCCATGCCGGCGGCGACAAATCCGGCTCCTTGTGGGTAGTGGGCGAGCGCTTTGTGGATGAGGGCGCCATGCTGGCCCCCAACCACGCCATTGTTTCCGTGCTGGACATAGGAACCCTGATCGGCGTAATCCACGTCATTGAAAAGGACTACCCCAAGGTCAAGGTGAACCAGGCGGCGTCCATCACAGCGGAGGCCTTTCCTGAAGAACGCTTTTCCGGAAGGATCGCACGGGTGGCCCCGCTGCTCAAGGAAACCTCCCGGCAGGCCCGCGTCGAAATCGAGATTCCCAACCCTGATGCCCGGCTCAAGCCCGGCATGTTCGTGCGCGCGGAGATCGAGTTCGAGCGGCGTGAAAACGCCCAACTGGTGCCCTCGGACGCCCTGGTCCACCGTGACGATCGTCCCGGTGTGTTTGCAGTAGACACCCCCGAAATGAAGGCCCGTTTCGTCCCTGTTACTCCAGGCATCGTGGGCGGGAACACCGTGGAAATCCTGAAGCCCCCCCTCGAAGGTCCGGTGGTGACCCTGGGCCACCACCTGCTGGAAGACGGCTCTTCCGTCCTGATTTCCGGCAGCGACGCTCCCGCCGGAGTCAAGCCATGAGGATCTCCCGTCAGGCTATACGGCGGCCGGTGTTCACGCTCATGGCGGTTCTCATCGTCGTTCTCCTGGGAGTGGTCTCCCTGAGCCGGCTTCCCATCGACCTGATGCCGGACATCACCTACCCCACCCTGAGCATCATGGCGGAGTACCAAAATGCCAGCCCGGAGGAAATGGAGGAGCTCGTAACCCGTCCCATTGAAGAGGCCATGACCGCCGTGCCTGGCGTGGAGGAGGTCACCTCCATCTCTTCTGAGGGATCCACCCAGGTACGGGTCAACTTCAGCTGGGGGTCGGACCTGGACGCTGCAGCCAGCGACATTCGGGACCGCCTGGACCGGGTCATGAACCGGCTCCCGGAAAACGTGGAAAGGCCCATTCTGCGCAAGTTCGATCTGGCCAGCTTTCCTATTTTGATCCTGGGGGCCTCCAGCAATCTGGACCCCATCGAGATGCGCAGGATCATCGACAATCAGGTCAAGTACCGCATCGAACGGCTGCCCGGCGTGGCGTCCCTGGATGTGCGCGGCGGACTGGACCGGGAAATCCACGTCAATCTTAAGGCGGACAAGGTGAAGGCCCTGTCCCTGTCCCTGAATCAGATCCTGGAGACGATCCGGGCAGAAAACGTGAACATTCCGGCCGGCCCCCTGGAGCAGGGACAGATGGAGGTCATGATCAGGACTCCTGGGGAGTACACCAGCCTGGAAGACCTCCGCAATACGGTGATCACGGTTCGAGAAGGGGCCCCCGTACTGCTGCGGGAGATCGCAGAGGTCGAGGACGCCTGGGAGAAGGTGACCCGCATCGTCCGGGTCAACGGTCGTCCCGGCATCCGCATGGCGGTTCAGAAACAGTCCGGCACCAATACGGTGTCCGTGGCCCGGGGTGTGCTCCGGGAGCTGGAGCGCGTGAACCGGGACCTGCCCCAGATCCGGATCGTGCCCATTATCGACACGTCGGACTATATCGAGCGTTCCATCACCAACGTGGGATCCTCGCTCTTCTACGGAGGACTCCTGGCGGTGCTGGTCCTGCTCTTTTTCTTGAGAAACGTCCGAAGCACGGCCATTGTGGCCACGAGCATACCCATATCGGTCATCGCCACCTTCGCCCTCATGTACTTCGGCGGCTTCACCTTGAATCTAATGACCCTCGGCGGCCTGGCCCTGGGGGTGGGCATGCTGGTGGACAACGCCATCGTGGTGCTCGAGAACATCTTCCGCCTGCGCAGATCGGCGGATATTCAAACCGCCGCCGTGACAGGCGCTGAAGAGGTGACGCCCGCCATCATCGCCAGCACCATCACCACTCTGGCGGTGTTCTTGCCCCTGGTGTTTATGCGCGGCATGTCCGGGGTCATGTTCAAGCAGCTCTCCTACGTGGTGAGCCTCGCTCTCATCTGCTCCCTGGCTGCGGCGCTCACCCTGGTACCCATGCTCTCGGCCCGGCTGCTGGCCCCCCGGAAGAAGCCGGCCGGATCCTCCCCCGCCCTGCAGCGAGTGCTAGGGGTATTCGAGCGGTTCTTTTCCGGCCTGGAGGAAACCTACCGGGATGTTCTCCGATTCTCCCTGTCCCACCGGGTGCTCGTGGTGGTGGTCTCTTTCCTCTGCCTGGGCGGAAGCCTGGCCCTGGTGCCTCTGGTGGGGGTGGAATTCATGCCCAGCACGGATGAAGGGGAGGTCCGGGTCAGTGCGGAGATGGCCGTGGGAACCCGGGTGGGCGTGGTGGACGAGCAGTTTCGAGACATCGAGACCCTGGTCCGGCGGGAGGTCCCCGAGATGAGGAACATGGTGACCTTCATCGGCGGCTCCTTCTGGCGGGGAAAGACCTCTCACACGGGAGAGCTTCGAATCGCCCTGGTTCCGCGCTCCGAGCGGGAACGGTCCAGTGAGGATATCTCCAACGACCTGCGGCGCAAGCTTGTGAACATCCCCGGCGTCACCATCCGCACCCGGGCCGGTCAGGGACTGTTTCTCCTGCGGATGGGGACCGGCGACTCGGACCGGATCGAGGTGAACATCCGCGGTCATGACATGGCCGTGGCCGACGCCCTGGCGGAGCGGGTGCAGGAAATCATGCTGGCCGTGGATGGGGTCACGGACGCCCGGGTGAGCCGGGAGGCGGGAAGCCCCGAGCAGCTCATCCTGGTGGACCGGCAAAGGGCCGCGGACATGAAGCTCACCGTCTCGGAGATCGCCAACATGCTCCAGACGGTGCTCTCCGGGACCAGGGCCGGCAACTTCCGGGAAGGGGGCGATGAGTATCGCATTCTGGTGAAGATCGCGGATGCGGAACGGCTCCGTCTGAACGAGCTCCTGGACCTGACCCTGACCAACCGGGACGGCCGGCCCGTAGTACTCCGGAATGTGGTTAACGTGACCCCATGGAGCGGCCCCGTGCTGATCGAACGGAAAGACCAGGACCGCGTGGTGGACGTGTCGGCCGACTTCACAGGAAGGGACATGGGCTCGGTTCTGGCGGACATTCGGGAGGGACTTCGAACCATTCCCGTTCCCCGCGACTTCAGCATCGTCTTCGGAGGGGACTACGAGGAACAGCAAAAGGCCTTCCGTGAGCTCCTCCTGGGGTTCGTCCTGGCCCTGGTGCTGGTGTACATGGTGATGGCCGCACTCTACGAATCCTTCCGGTATCCCTTTGTGGTCATGTTTTCCGTGCCCCTGGCGATCATCGGGGTCGTGCTCATGCTGCTCCTGACCAATACCACTTTCAACGTGCAGTCCTACATCGGCTGCATCATGCTGGGGGGCATCGTGGTCAACAACGCCATCCTGCTGGTTGACTACACCAACCTGCTCCGGCGCCGGGACGGCATGCTTCTGGCCGAGGCCGTGGAGGAGGCGGGCCGCCGCAGGCTGCGGCCCATCCTGATGACGGCCACCACGACCATTCTGGCCCTGGTCCCACTGGCTCTAGGCCTGGGGGAAGGCGGGGAGGCGCAGGCCCCCATGGCGCGCGCGGTCATAGGCGGCCTGCTGAGCGCGACCCTGATCACCTTGATCTTCGTCCCCACGGTCTACTCCCTGTTCGAGCGGTCAGGCCGGAAAAAAGACCCTGAAGAAACCGCCGGCAGTCAGTCGACACCGGAATAGAGGAGGTAAGAACCTTGGCTCTTGAACACGGCACGAGGACCGTCTTTTCGGCCCTCCTGTTGCTCTTCTTAATCACCGCTCCCTTACCGGTGGCGGCGGAAGGACCGTCCTCATCCGGCTCCGGCGTCATGGCCGAGTCCTCGGACCTTGTTTCCCTCACGGTACAGGAGGCCGTGCTCACGGCCCTGGAAAACAACCGGGGACTCCGTGTGGAACGGATCACCCCGGAGATTCAGCGGACGTTCGAGGAGCAGGAACGGGCGGTCTTCGACCCGGTCATCGACGCCGGGGCAGCGGCTTCCGTGGACAAGACACCGCCGGAGGGATCCTCCTCCCGGGACGCAAGGATCAGCGAGGCGGAGATCGATTTGGGAGCCACAAAGACCTTTCCCACGGGCACGGAGGTCAGGATCGGCCTCTCCGGTGAACGCCGGTGGTCGAACCGCATTGAAACCCGCTACGCGACCCGCGCGGGCCTGAGCCTCACCCAGGCCCTATTGCGGGGAAGAGGCCGGGAGGTCAATCTGGCCACTCTTCGCCAAGCCGAACTGAGCACCCGGACCTCCCAGTACGAGTTTCGAGGCGTTGCCGAAGCCCTGGCGGCGCGGACCGAGCAGGCTTACTGGGACTTCATCCTGGCCCGGCGGCAGCTCCGCATATTCGAGGAATCCGTGAGCCTGGCCCGACGGCAGCTCGAAGAGACCCGGGAAATCGTGGGGGTGGGACGGCTGCCCGAGACCGAACTGGTGGCGGCCCGGGCGGAGGAGGCCCTGCGACGCCAGGAGCTCATAGACGCCCGCAACGAGACTGCGCTGAGCCGGCTGCGCCTCCTTCGCCTGATCAATCCGCCCGGAACGGATCTCTGGTCCCGGGAGCTCATCCTCGAGGACGACCCGGCGGTTCCCGAGATCGACCTGGACGACGTGAGTGCACATGTGGACCTGGCCCTGCGCATGCGCCCGGACCTGAACCAGGCGCGACTGGCCGCGCGTATGGAGGAGCTGGAGCTCGTCAAGACCCGCAACGGGCTCCTTCCCCGCATGGACCTGTTCATCTCCCTGGGAAAGACCGGCTACTCGGACTCTTTCGGGGACTCGGTACGCGAGCTTTCCGGAGATCACTACGACGCCCTGGCCGGGCTGAGCTTCGAGTTCCCCGTGGGGAACCGGGACCGTAGGGCCCGGCACGAGCGGGCGAACCTCAGCCTTGCTCAGGCCCGGGAGGCCTTGGACAACCTGGCCCAGCTCGTGGCCCTGGACGTGCGCTCGGCCTACATCGAACTGGACACGGCGCAGCAGCAGATCCGTGCAACCACGGCCACGAGAAAGCTCGAGGAGGAGAAGGTGAGGATCGAGACGGAGAAATTTCGTGTGGGGCGCTCCACCAGCTTCCTGGTGGCCCAGGCCCAGCGGGACCTGGTGCGCAGCAGGATTCAGGAGATTCAGGCGGTGGTGACCGTGCTCAAGGCCCTGGTGGACCTGTACCATCTGGAAGGTTCTCTGCTGGAACGATGGGGAATCCAGGCCCCCGGCACGGGACCGGACGATTCGGGGCTCGATACTCTCGCCGGACCATAGGACCGGGACGTGACATCACGTGCGACCTCACGGACGCCGGAGGCAAGCCGGCATCGAGGACGAGGGGTCGTGTCAGTCATCAATCCCCGGAAAAATGCGCCAGTGGGCCTTGAATGTGGTCCACCCAGATATCGACGAAATCGTCAAACTCCCCGGTACCCTTCAGAACAGGAACGCACTCCAACCCTGCCCGGGTGAGAATCGATTTCCACGAATCATCCTCCTCGCCCGCCATGTCGTTTTTGGCATGGTCCCCCGCCACTGACATCAGCGGCATGAGATAAACCGTTTCCACCCCCCTTTTGAGCAGCAGTTCCTTCATCAAATCTATGCCGGGAAAACCCTCCACCGTTCCAACGAAAATGTTGGGGTCCACGAGCTGAATCTGATACATGAGGGCGGCATAGAAGGCATTGGACGGGTGATGGGTGCCGTGCCCCATCAGCAATACGGCCTCGTTCTTCTTTCTCTCCCCGGGAATGCTGTTCAACACGGCTTTCACCACCCGCTGCATATCTTCCTGGGTGGCCATCAGGGGGTATCCGAGAGCGATTCTTTGAAAACAGCCCATGGCCTCGAATGCAGCGACCACCCGCCGCAAATCATGGTACTCCGCACCCCCGATGGTGTGCAGGGATTGAACCGCCAGGTGTGTGAACCCCTCATCCTGCATTCTGGCAAGCGCAACCTCCGGTGAATCAAGCCGTTTTCCCTGTTCGGCCAGTTTCTTTCGAATGATGTGCGAGGTATAAGCCCAGCGGATGGGGATTCCCGGGTAGGCGGCCTCGGCCCGCTCTTCGATCCGGTCAAAAGAGACCTGAGCGCTTTGCTCACTGGACCCGAAGGCGACCAAAAGGATACCGATCTTTTTTTCGTTTTTCTGTCCATGCCCACCGGCAAAAGAAGGCGAGAGAAAAACAACGAGGAGCAGAAAAAGCCCTAAGAATGGAATGAAGCCTGTTCGTTTTTTCATTGCAGCTCCTTTCTTGTTGACATCAATTCACGTCACATAAAAAAAGCCCTTCAAACATTACACTTGTTTGAAGGGCTGCACCCGGTTTCCTTGACCCTATCAGGGAAAGCCGCACACTCTGATCTCTCCGCAGAATGCCGGCTGTATGCTAAGGCAGGTCTTCTGGCTTCCCCGCCCTTTCAACGGCCTTCCCGTTCCTATGGTCAAGAACAGTGGCACCAAGTGTTGAAAGGGTTCCCTCACAATAAACAAAGGGCAGGGTTACAGCGGCGGGCCCACTCCCGATTCTCACGGGATTCCCTATTAAGCCGTCGTGGCACCTTGATCGATTACCTAGTACTGAATCGTTTTTCTGTCAAGGCCTTTTTGAATGATCGAAAAGGGATCGAAAAGCATTTGCTTCGAATATTCCTCAACGGGTGTGGTTGTCTAACTTTTTCAACGATCTCCAAAATAACGCATGGTATCGTTGCAACTTTTTCAGGATTTCGCCATTCCCGTTATCTTCAATTTCTTGCATTGGATCTCGATTTTTTGTATTTTACCCCTTGAAATCTATCGTTTCATCCTTAATTATGTTAGGTGTATCGATTCAACCCGTCACTCAAACAACAAAGGAGAACGCTCATGCCAAAATCACTGTATGAACTGGCCGCCGAGATCGTTACAGCCCAAGCCGGTGTAGCCAAACTCTCAGCCGAGGAAATCAACGATCTGATCAAGAAGACCTATGAGTCCTTGAAAAACGTAAAGACCAACGAGGAGGGCGCTGAAGAAGAAGCGGCCGCTCCGGTCATGGACCCGAAGAGTTCCATCAAACAGAATTCGGTGACGTGTCTCGAGTGCGGAAAAAAGTTCAAGATTCTGACCAAACGTCATCTCAAAGAACACGGACTGACTCCCAAGGAGTACAAGGCCAAATACGGGTTCAAGGCGAGACAGCCCCTTTCGGCCAAGTCCCTTTCTGCAAAAAGGCGAAAGGTGGCAAAGGAACAAAACCTGGGCCAGAAACTGGCTGAAGCGCGCAAGCAGAAGACCGGTTGATCAAAGAAGGCCGTTACATGTTGCCGCTACAGGGGCGATCAACCTGATTCCGGGCGTTTTACGGCCCCATAGTCATTCAGGCGGAGACACCACGGCGGGGGCACTCGGCCCCTCCTGTTTTCGGTCTGGAATCAATCGCTCCTTCAAGCCTGAATTGAACGATTGTCGAATTTTCCGAAGATTGAAGCAAGACAAATCAAGGAGGATCCCATGTTTGAAGATAAAGACATCCTGACCATCGAGGAAGCCGCCCAGTACCTGAGCCTGGGAAAACGCTCGGTTTACAAGCTCGCCAAATCCGGGCAACTCCCGGCGAAAATGGTCTTGAACAAATGGCGGTTTGAAAAGGAAGCCCTGCGCGACTGGATCAGGAAGGGCGGGAAGTAACCGGCAGGTAGCCGGACCGCACCAGGAGTGAAGCGGCTTTCGGCTCCGGCCGGGCTCTGCAAGGGCCTCGCGTGACCAGGCCAAGCCGCTATTCAGGATGGGCGCCGGACCTGTCGGATGCGAAGTACGCCTTGAGATACTCTCGAAGCCTGGCCTCGAAGCCCAGCTCCCACCCACCTTGATAAACGATCATGGTGGCGATCTCACTGGCCAGGATGGCGAACTTGATCTTGCGCGGAAGCTCTTTCACCCGTCTCTTGAATCTCTGCTCGGTTCGAATGAGGGCGGGCAGGTGGTTCAGGATCACCTTTCGAAAAAGGGGCTGGTCGGCCAGCTCGGACCTTTCCTGAAAAAAGTCAAAGAGCCTCGCGTAGAACGCGTTTATTTCCATGCTGATGGCGAAGCTGATCTCCGTGTAGGGCTGAGGTCTCGAGGCTTCCTCCCGGCGATGCCGCTCGAAGATCAGTCCGGCCTCCTCCTCCGCCCGTTTTTCCAGGATGGACAAGACATCCCGGACATAGGCCTCCTTGTGGGCGAGAAATTCCGCCTCGGTCATGAGTAGATTGGCGATGATTTCGTAGGAAGAGGAGATCACCCCGCATTTGTTGGCTGATGCGTCCCGCAGGATCACCACCCCCTGTTTCTGGATCTCCAGGCGGGCCTCCGGGCTGATGAAGGAGTTGGCACCTTCAACGATCACGCGCACCTTCGGTTTTCCGTTCTCGTCCAGAATCCGCTTCCAGTTGCTGCGGTCCAGGGTCTCAGGCCTTCCGCCGCAGGGCAGAAAGAGATCCGCAGGGACTGAGTACAGGAGATCGTCCATCTTCCGGTTGAACTCATCCGCGGTTATCCATTCTTCCTGCGCACCCTTTTCAGTGCCTGACACCTTTCGGTACAAGGTACGCAACCCTTCCTGCCGGCGTTCGTGCCGAAACAGGATGAACCCGCCAGGGTTCAGGGCCTGGGGATCAAAGCCTTCCAGATCCTCTCTCAGAACGATCCTGCCCAGTTCCACCGGGCTCGCCCCCTTGGGATCGTAGAGCCCTGCCGTGCCGTCGATGATGCTTCGAATCTCGGCCCTGGGGCATCTCTCGAGAAGCAGCCGCATGGCATTGCCGGCCACATCTCCGTTGGGACCTCCCGTGAACTTCACGCTGAAAGGGGCTTCGCTGATGTCGACGCCCTCCTCCTGCATGGCGGTCTCTGCAAACTTGATCACCCCCCTGGAGGTGACGCCGTATTCCTTGTGGTTGATGCCGACCTTCTTACTCGACATGATTCCGATGCCCAGCACATAACCGCGCTTTTGTGCCTGGCGTGCGATGAACTCTATCATGGCGTCGTGCATGTTCTCGTCGGGGCCGAGCTCAATGGGCTCTTCTTCCCTGTAGTAATCCACGACACGCGGATTTTTGGCCGCCCCGTTTTCCGTTACGAAAAGGTCCAGAAAGGCATTGATGACGCCGTACTGGACCTTGTACAGGCGCTGGGTGACGGATATCGGCTCATCGAGATCAGTTGCATCCATGACGATGGTGAGCTTGGACCCTCCCTGATAGATATCCTTGTTTTTTAGATGCTGGGTATGCGCCAGCACAAACACTTCTCGAAAGACCGATCGCGTGTTTGTGGTGTGCTCGTCCTGGGTCCTGCAGACAATGGTCCGCCACCCCCCCCGCGCGATATCCGAAAACCCGACGTGGTAACCCTGGGCATGACGCGTGAAAAAAAAGGTGATTCGGAAGGGGGTCTCTTCGGGGAGGTCCGCTGTGAAATCAGACGTCAACTCGCTCAAAAAGACCGGGTCCAGCCGAAAGGCCAGGGCATGCTTTTCCGGGACGAAAAAATTGGTCTTCAGGGTGTGTTTGATGAAAGCAAGCGCGGCCCGAAAGACCGTCTTCCGCGTTTCATCCAGATACCGGTGCCCTGTATTGTAGGCGTCGAGGAGGGATTCGGCTTCCTCCAGGGATTTGTCGTATAAGGGCTCTCGCTCTTTGATGTCCGGATCGAATTTATTCCGAAACAGATCAATCAGCTTCAGGGTTAGATCCGGCTCGGAGTGAAACGCCTCCCGCACAAAGCCCTTGCCGAAACGATCCGGTTGACTGTGAGCGAGCACGGTGTGACAAAAGGCGGCAAAGGCGTCGGTCAGGGAAGCCTCTTCTCCCGTCATGACGCGGTGGGCCACGAAGTCCGTGTAGGCGGGGCTTTCAGTGGAAAGGATCTGGGTGTTGTAGAGCTCGGTCTTGAGCTTCTCGAACAGCTCTCCCCCCTTTTCGACCAGCTCCCCGCTGTGGGTCAGCACATAGAAGGTTCCCAGGAAATACGGATGAATCCCCGTGTTGATGATCAGGCTGTAGGAGCGGCGTACTCCGATGTCGAGCCGTTGAAAGATTTCGCCTACCTGCGTCAGGAACTCCTGCTGAGGCGGATTTCCCACGGAAAAGAGCAAGCGCGACTCCAGGTGATGCGCCCCGTCCTCCTTGGTCTCCACATCCAGGTAGAGCCCGTCGTGACGTTTGCCCTCCTGGTAGAGGTGCATAACACGGGCGATCCTCTCCGGTGGGGAGATGCGGACATACCCCTCGTTGTTGAGCCACAAGAGCCTCAACATGGAATCGAACGACTCGAAATCAAATCCCGGATAGAGGCGTCTCATCATGGCCTGCACGCTTTTCCGGATCTTCGAGGGAATCTCGATCTCGTCCGCGCCGGCAATCTCCTCATGCCCCTTGCGGTCGAATTCAAACCGCTGGATCTCCAGGTCGTGTCCGATCCCGGGTATGGGGCTGTAGGAATGACTCATCTCCGCATAGGAAACCTCCCGCTCTCTAAGGGTCTTGAGCGTGTCGTAGAGGGAGCCCGGAATGTCTACACGGGCCAGAATCAGCTTCTTGTCCTGGTCCGTGAGGGTGATCTTCCTCTCCCTCAACAGGAGATGAAGTTTTCCCGCTAGTTGGGCTATGGCGTCGGCCTCCTCCTTCATGGTGATGAAAAAGTAAGGATGCATGTTGGCGAACAGCCACTTGAGGTTTTCCTCCGCTGTTCGATGCTGCCCTTTCAGGTTTTCCAGAATATCCGCATATCCCATGGATTCCGGCACATCTACGCCATCAGTCAAGTCTTGATCCTTCATGGTCTCCAACGCCTCTCACCACCTAATCTGATAATTCAACCTTTTCATAGGCAGGACAGTGTATACCGTCGCCGCCCGCTTGTGTTTATAATAGATTAAGCTTGCGTTTCATGCCAGGAAAAAGACCTTTCAAAAAGTCAGCGCTTGTGTCAGCGTAGTCGCCTGGCCTCGAACGAAGTGCAACCACCTGTTTATGAAAAGAACGGACACCCATGCCCCGCAACATCCTGTTCACACTGCTGGCCTCGATCTTCATAGCCCTCCTGGGCATCGGCATCATAGCCCCGCTCATGCCCATCTATGCAACCCGCCTGGGGGCCAGCGGCATCGGGCTGGGTCTTATGGTGGCCGGCTTTTCCGTAAGTAGAGGCGTATTGCAACCCTTTGTGGGAGGGTTCTCGGATCGGTACGGGAGAAAGCGTTTTCTGGTGGCTGGATTGATAGTGTACGCCGTGGCCGGAATCACCTACACACTTGCCGGCTCGGTGGAGCACCTGGTCATGATCCGCATCTTTCACGGGGTGGGGTCGGCTATGGTCATTCCCATCGCCATGGCCTACATCGGGGATCTGGCCCCGGTCGGAGAAGAGGGGCGCTACATGAGCATGCTCAATATCGCCCTGTTCTCAGGCATTGGTGGAGGGCCTGTAATCGGCGGGCTGTTCCTGGACACGCTGGGGATGAACTCGGCCTTCTATGCAATGGCTGGTTTCAGCGGCTTGTCCGTGCTCATGGTGGGAGTGCTCCTGCCCCCGCGGAGTGGAAATGCGGAGCAGCTGGAAACGCCCCGCTTTTGGTCCTCGCTGGGGCAAATGACCCGGGATGCCAGGGTGATCGGCATCTTGCTTTCGAGAATGGCCTCCATGCTCATACTTGTCCCCACCATGGCATTCCTGCCCATTCTCATGACCCGGTTCATGGCTGCCACCGGTATCGAAGTAGGGATGGTGGTGGCCAGCCGGACCCTGGTAAACGCCGCACTCCAGCACCCCTTCGGAAAAGTGGTGGACAGGTACGACAGGACCGTGCTCCTGCTCATCGGGAGCCTGGCGGTGAGTGGAGTCATCTTCGTTACACCCTTTGCCGAAACGTTCTCCACCTTGATCGTTCTTTTTGTCCTGATGGGCATGGGCGAGGCCATTGTCTGGCCAACTCTGGGGGCATTGGCAGTGGAAGGGGGGCGTCGCTACGGGCAGGGGGCCATCATGGGAGTCTTCAACATGGCCATGAGCGCAGGTGTGCTCCTGGGCTCCATCGGGTCCGGTGCGGCCATGGACTTTTTCGGCCTTCAGTACGCATTCTATCTAACCGCCACGTTTCTCGCGTTGGCCACGGGCGTTGCTGTCTTCCTCATCGGGAGGTCCGAACCTACCACCCCGCTGGAGGCTTCGTGGAAGAGTGCCGCCCGAGAAGAAAAGCCCTGAGGCGTCCCTCAGGTTGACGTGGAAACATTGCCCCCACGCCGAGGGAGCCTACCCTGGGGGGCTCCCTCGGCGTCTTATTACAGAGGGGCAAAGACACTTACACCGGGCCAAGCATCCAAAATCCTTAAGAACCTGGGATTTATCGCTCACCCCAAGCAGGCGCCAGAAGAACAGAAGCCGTGGTGAAATCAGGGTTTGTCACGACTTCCAGCTTTCCATTTTGCCATTGGCATAGACTAGGCGGGACTTGGCCTATATTTCTATCATCAAAAGTCACATGTCCCCTCACCGTAGTTAAATCGGTTTTTGTCAAGGCGTCTCGTATGGCTTTAGGATCCAGGGTGCCCGCCCTTTCAATTGCATCTGAAAGAACTTGTACAGCAGCATATCCGCACCCGACCTGCATGCCGATAATATCGGTCTTTCTTTCCGCTTTGAAATCCGTTACGAGCTTTTTATTTCCCGGGTATTTCATGTCTTCAGACCACTCACCACAAGTCATTATATAATTGGCATCTTCTCCCATAACCTCCCAGTAGTTGGACAAATCAGGGCCCCGGATAAAACAGGTAACCGGCGGTGCATAGTTCAATTCCTTCATCTGTCTAATCAAGGTCATGCTCTGGGGAGGAGTCGGCACAGAAAAAACCGCATCACATTCCGCGGTTTTTGCGGCCATAATCAAAGAGGAGAAATCAGAAGTGCCTTTGGCATATTTTTCAACCAAAGCAATCTCGTATCCTCTTTCAGCACCATACTTTTTTAAATATTTGCCACATTCGATACCCCAATCACTTTGAAGCTCAAAATTGGCTATTTTCTTTGGTCTTTTATCCTCAGGAATTGAGTCAAGGGCATTAAAAAAGGCTGTCACCTCCATGAAGGAAAACAGACACGGAGCAAAAGGGTATTTGAAACCCTGCGAAAAGGCGCCCTCTGCTGCAATGGTAACACCGACCCATGGAATCTTGTTTTTCTCAGCAATCGCCAGGCCGGCGGTATTCATGGCACTTGAAAAACCCCCAAGATAAGCCACGACTTTATCTACGGAATAAAGCTTCTCCAGCCGCGATACCGTTTTGTTCGGATCAGACTCGTCATCATAAATAACGATATCGATAGGCAACTTTTTGTCCAATTCCTTAACGTATATGCCCCCATTTTCATTAATATGTTTCATGGCAAACTTATAACCGTCTGCGACATCGACTCCGCCCCCGGCAAATTTTCCTGTAAGAGCGATAGATGCGCCGACCCTGATTTTATCTGGAGAGCCGCCGTAACTATCAGAAATAATGAATGGCATAAATCCGATAAAAAACGAAAAGAAAATGCTGGCCGTAATAATGCGAAAATTCCCTTTTTTCATGTCAGCTTCCTTTCCTCCACTTAATGTTAATGTTGATGTTGATAAAAAATGCTATCAATTTCATGTTACTCTTTTATTTAAAAAGATATCCCTTATTTTTTCGGGGATACCAATAATACCTTTTGGAAAAAACAAAATGATAATAATAAAAACTATTCCAAATATCAAAACATTGACCTCGCCCAATGTTAACGCAAAAATCTCTTTAAGGGCTACGTAGCACAATGATCCAATAATGGGCCCTGAAATGGTGCCAACACCTCCAATAAAAGTAATCAATATGGGCTCAAAGCACCACATTAGGATAAAAGGCAAATACCAATAATAGCTCACATTCAAAAACGCAAAGCAGCCGCCTGCCAAGCCCACAAAAAAGCTACTTATGATAAACGCTATCACCTTATATTTAAAAACATTCACACCGGAGGCCTGGGCTGCATCTTCATCCTCTCTTATTGACTCCATGGCCAATCCCATTTTGGAATTTACAGTAAGAGAAACGACGATGATGGTAACAAGCGATACAGTAAGAAAGGTATAATATCTTGGCAAAAGGCTATACGTTGCGACCTGTATACTTGGCAAAAAAGTTACGCCTGGAAAAATATTTTCGATAGCAATAAGAGCAATCCATGCAACCGCAAGTGTGGCGATCGCAAAGTAATGGCCTCTTAACCGAAGCGCTGGGACCCCAATCACCAGAGCGAGAAGTACCGATGCGCCGCCCCCGCTCAGGAGAGCCAAGATAAAGGGTGTACCACCTGTCCAAAGCAGACGCGCCACCAAAGCGCCAATTCCGAAAAAAGCGGCCTGGCCGACGTTGATTTGGCCGGTGTATCCGCCAAGCAAATTCCAGCTTTCGGATAAAGCAACATAAAGGAATAAACTGCATACCATCGTAAGATAATAGTCACCTTTTAGCAAAAAAGGAAGAAGCAGAAGCAAAATTACGACTATCGCTGGAAATATTAACTTTTTTAGGCTCATTGCTATCATAAATTTTAGGCTTTCTTTGTAAATATTCCTTGTGGCCTAAAAATCAATATTACTACAAGCACCACAAGACTAACGACACCTGTGTAATGCACACCGACAAAATATGCGCTAACCGACTCTAAAATGCCAAGCAATAAACTGGCATAAAGGACTCCACTAACGCTGCCAACTCCAGCAAGAACAACAATAATAAGTGATTTATTAACCCAGTCGAGGCCAATACTTGGGCTTACAGTGTAAAGACTTATTATAGCTCCGGCAATAGCGGTAAGACTAACACCGATACCAAAGGAAATCAACATAGTCCTGTCCACATTGATTCCCATTAGTTTTGCGCATTGATAGTCTTGCGATATGGCCCATATAGAACGACCAAAAAATGTTTTGGTTAAAAACATATTGAGACCAAAAACAACTAAAATAGCAAGAAAAACGGTACCCAAACCTATATAAGGGATACGAAGTTCGGCAAGCTCAAAAGTCAACCCAGAATAAAATGTGCTGACTCTTCTCTCATTTGCCGTCCACAGCAAAACGGCTACGTTCTCAATTATCAAAACCAGCCCAAAAGAAACCAGCATCGAATTTCTGATCTTTTGCGCCACGGAAAACTTTTTCATTGAAGAAAAAAGGCTCGCATATATAATGACACCTATTATAAACAAAATAGCCATTGATATAGGCACTGATAAAAAAGGATCCATACCCATTGATTTAAATAGCCAAAAGCTAATATATGCGCCTAGCATGGCTATAGATCCATGAGCAAGATTAAAAATACCCATTATACCCATTATAAGCGCCAAACCAACCGCTACAAGCGCATATATTGAACCATTAATAACGCCATATATAATAAATTGTCCAATTTCCATTATCTAAATCTGCCCTTTTAATCTTCAATGAGTTCCTAAATAGGCGGTTTTTATTTCTTCACTACTCAAAAGCACATGGCTTTCGCCTTCTCCTATAATCCTGCCATTTTCTATAATATAACTATAATCAGCAAGTTCCAATGCCATACGCACATTTTGCTCCACAATAAATATAGTAATGTCCTCCGCCTTGTTCACCTGTTTCAGGATCTGGCAGATGTTCTGGACAATGAGAGGAGCCAAACCAAGGGACAATTCATCGATAAGCAGAAACCTTGGGCGGGACATGAGAGCCCTCCCAATGGCGAGCATCTGCTGCTCACCTCCGCTTAAGGCACTGGCTCTTTGTTGGGTCCTTTCTTTTAACCGGGGGAAAATTTCGTAGACCCAATCAATAGTTTCATCGAGCCTGTTCCTCGCCTTGCGCGAAAAAGCCCCCATCTCGAGATTGTCCAGAACGCTCATTTCAGGGAACAACCGTCTTCCCTCGGGAACCATCGACACCCCCCACTCAACGATCTTGTGAGCGGGTTGATTATCAAGGCGTTTATGGTCGGCTGAAATCTCACCATTCCTGGGTTTTACCAGACCGGTTATCGCAAGTTGGAGTGTACTTTTACCTGCCCCGTTCGAACCGATCAACGAGGTGATCTTATGGTCCATAATGTTCAGACTTACACTCCATAAGGCTTGAAGGTCACCGTAAAAAACATCAATTTTGTTAACATTTAACATGCTGCTTATTCCCCCAGATAAACCTTAATGACATTTTGGTCATTAACGATTTCTTCAGGAGTTCCATCCGCTATCTGGCTTCCTACGTGCATGACAATGATCCTGTCAGATAAACTCAAAACTGCTTTGATTACATGCTCAACAATAACCACGGTGATCCCCTTTTCTCTTATCCGCTGCACCAGTTTCACCGCCTGGTCTATTTCAGCTGAATTCAATCCAGCCATCACTTCGTCGAGTAACAACAGTTTGGGTTGGGTGGCCAACGCTCGGGTGAGTTCCAGTCTTTTGCGATCGATCAGATTGAGCTTCTCTGCAACGACTTCCTGTTTACCTCTCAGACCCGTGAATCTAAGCAGATCTTCGGATTCCGCTCGTATTTGACGCATGCTGTTTATTGGATGGCTTCCGTAGGCCCTGCCCACCATTACATTTCTCAATACAGTCATTTCCATGAAAGGTTTTACAATTTGAAAAGTCCTTGCAATCCCCTCTGAACATATACGATATGGACTGGCTCCTGCTATCTCTTTGTTCTCTAAAAATATCTGGCCTCTATCGGGCTTTATAAAGCCTGATATCAGATTAAATAATGTGGTTTTACCGGATCCATTAGGACCTATAACACCAAGAATTTGACCTTGATTAATCGTCAAATTGACATTGTTTATAGCTTGTAAACCACCAAACGATTTGTAAAGCTTTTCAATTGTCACCAATGCCATAAGGCCCTCTTCACACATCTATCAAACCGCATTTACAGTCTTGGTCTTTTAGACACACATCATTTACTGAGAGGTGATGGTATCCTGCCAGCAGGAATCGATTTTTCCTATTCTGCACGCAATGTTTCTAAACTCGCAATAACCGGTGACCGAATCCTTGGCATCCGTCTCCGTCAGTATGTTCGAGTTGGCCTCGTCCTCCCAACCGTGGGCGATGCTTACGACCCCCGGCATCATATCTTCGGTAACGCTGGCCTTTACTCGGACCTTTCCATTTCTGGTTTCCACAAAAATATCATCAGCCTCCACAACACCCGCATTCTCGGCCGTACGGGGGTGAATCCAGGCGATCGGATACGGCGCCAGGCATCTCAGCTGGGGAATGCTTTTCATCTGCCAGTGCGTGTACTCTGGAATTCTGGCCCCGGTCACGAGAATCAAAGGGAAGTTTTCGGTCAATTCAGGAGCTATGACCGGGCTCTGGGTAGGCTCCTTATGGGCAGGAAGCGGGTCTTCGCCAAAGTCCGCCAGAGATTGCGAATAAATCTCAATGGAGCCTGACGGCGTTCTTATCTTGTCCGGGACTTCATAGCTTTTTTTACCAAACATGGTGCCCTGGGGTTTTTGCAGGAGTTCCTCCAGCGACACTCCGCTCGGACCCAGCATGTGTTCAACGACTTCTTCATCATTGTTCCAGGGAAAGGAATCTCCATAACCCATTTTTCGGCCCAGCTCGGAATAGATCCACCAGTCAGGACGGCATTCGCCAATAGGCTCGATCAACTTTCTACTGAGCATCATGAAGGGAATCCCCATGGTCAGGCCATAGTTATAGGCCAAGCCCAGGGTCTCCACGGACGAGCATACAGGGAGAATCACGTCCGCAAGTTTGGCGGTCTCGCTCATAAACAGATCCGAGACCACCAGGAGATCCAATTTCTTGAGCGCTGTCTCGGTCTTTCGAGTATCCGGCCACGCTGCCACCGGATTGCCCGCGCTTACAAGCATCGCCTTGACCGGGTACGGTTTCTCGGTGATGATCGCCTCCGGCAGCACCATCTGCTGACCATAGGGTGAGGTCATGCCCCAGAATGAACGGAAAATGGGAAACTCTTCCGCGCCCAGGGGCTCTCCCTCGACAGGAAGCCTGAGGTCCGTAAAGCGGGCGAACGGGTTTACACACCAACCACCGGGTCGGTTGTAATTTCCCGTGATCGCCTGCAGAATGGCCAGTGCGCGGCTGTTCTGAAAGCCGTTGATATGCTGGTCAAGGGTGTTCACACCCTGCTCGATACACGCCCCCTCAGCCCCCGCAAATATCCGGCTGATCTTGCTGATATCAGAGGCGGAAACACCACAGATTTTCGCCACCGTTTCAGGAGGATAGGCCTTGATGTGTTCGACAAGCCGGTCAAAACCGGTAGTGTGATTTTCGATATACTCCTGATCATAAAGCCGTTCATTGATGATAACGTGGATCATGCCCAAGGCCAGGGCTGCATCTGTACCCGGCCTTATGGGCACGTGAAGGCCTCTTTTCGCCAGAGGTGTCCGCTTTGGATCAATGGCAATGATCTTGAGACCCTTGTCCACCAGCTTGTGCAGCCTGGCGGCGATGGGCGGCTCTGAGGCATCCGGGTTGTGTCCCCACAACACGACACATTCCGCCTTGTCCAGGTCGGAAAGCGGATATGAACCGAAGGTAAAGAGCCGGGCCATGATCCGTGCGCGGAAACAGTGTGCTTCGATCGAAAAGAAGTTCGGCGTTCCAAACGCTCCCCGCCATCTCTGGGCAAAAGCGGATATCAATATGTTTTCCGCGCCGATGGATCCTACGGATAAAGCCACTGCACGTGCGCCATATTGCTTTTTAATAGCCTCGAGCTTATCCGCAATGGTGTCGAGCGCATGGTCCCAGGAAACACGGTTCAAATTCCCACTATCATCTCTCATCATAGGATATTTTATTCTGTCAGGTGAATATACATAATCGGGCAGATGATAGCCTCTGGGACACAAAACACCCTTGGTGGCAGGATGGTCCTTCATACCCTCCACTTTAACCAGTTTTCCATCTTTAATATGCGCATCTATTCCACAAACCATGAAACAGAGCATACAAACTGATTTCACTATTTGGTTGTCTTCTGTTTGATGTTCCATAAATTAGCTATTTCCCTTTATAAATAAAATTCAAAGCAACCCTACTTTTTTGGAAACATACCACACCTGAAACATCGCTCCGCTTCCCGCAGCAGCGATATCTCATTTGAACTTGATGGCACACCGACTCTTTCCGAACTTGCGTTCTCAGTTCTCGATTGCGGGCGTTTTTTAAAGCGCGCAATATCTACCTCCTGAAAGTCTATAGCGGTGGCAGAAGGTAAGGGTTCAACCTCAGGCAAGCCGCTCAAAAAGCGGTCTATAGAATCTGCGGCCCGCCGGCCGTGGGCAAGCGCCTGAACCACAGTAGCCGGTCCCAGAACCAAATCGCCTCCGGCAAACACCCCGCCCTTTTTCGTGCAAAAACTCCCGGGGTCCACATTAACCCTGCCTTTCTCGTCCATCCCGTACGCTTCTTTGTCCAGGGAATTTAAGTGAGGAATTCTAACCTCCGAGTAGGGATCGACAGGGAGTTTCATTTTGCGGCGGCGCGGTGCACCCGTGGCCAGAAAAACCGCCTGGTATCCTTCAGCGAACAAATCTTGAACACTCCATCCCTTGGGGCCCAGTGCTTGCTCCAGCAAAATATCCACTCCGAACCGCTCGAGGTTATGAATTTCCGCTTGTACGATTCTTCCAGTCAATCTTGATTCCGGAATCCCGACGCTGAGCATTCCCCCGGCAACAGGCAAGGCCTCGAAAACAACCGCACGATAACCTTTCTCAACGAGATAGTAAGCGGCACTCAGGCCTGCAGGCCCGGAGCCGATTATGGCTACGGATATCTGTCGATTCATGGGGGGTGGTTCAATGATCTCATGATCCAACCCAACCCGCTCAACGATCAAGCGTTTGATTTCATTGATTGCAACCGCCTCATCCAACTGAGCACGATTACATTGCCGTTCACAGAACGCAGGGCAAATCCTGCTGATCACCCCGGGGAGCGGTATCTTTCGCTTTATGAGGCGCAGGGCCTCTGAAAACTCTCCCCGCAGGGCAAGATCGATGTACCCGCGCACATTGACCTCCGCCGGGCACGCGATCTGGCAGGGCGGCAGGTGACGCCATGAATCCGGCGGATCAGGGGCCTCCTTCGGCCATTGTATACACCGCACCGCCTCCATGCGGTCGTCGGATTCACTGCAATACCCGCAGGCGGCGCACAACACGATATCATCGCTGAGGCCTTGACGAGCCTTCTGCGGCCAGTCGGGATCTGCAAACAAGGCCCTGGCCATACCAATGATATCCGCGTGGCCATGGCTTAGAATTTCTTCGGCCAACTGCGGCGTTCGGATTTTTCCCGCCGTTACAACGGGCAAGGCATACCCGGCAGCTCTCAAGGTGGCTCGAATGCCCTTTGCCAGGTGAACCTGCGCCCCGTCCGGACTCCACCATCTGGGACTCATTCTTGCCCCGCTGTACCCGGTGCCGGGTCGCGGAGGCTCTCCTTCATGCGGGGGGGATGCGTCTTCAAACCGCTCCCCTGCCGAAACACTGAGGTAGTCTATGTGCTGTGAAGCCAGAACCAATGCGATCCGCCGGCTGTGGAGGAGGGTGTTTCCCTTCTTGGTAAAATCTTCACCATTGATCCGCACACCCAAGGTGTATTCAGGGCCGACGGAATTTCGCACTTCACGCAAGACCATCAATGGC
>CAZQCK010000017.1:0-36309 GCA_964591925.1 uncultured Desulfobacterales bacterium | reverse complement strand
ACCTGCAGAGGGGCAGGTGACAGTCAAGTCAGAGACAGTCGGCGCCTATGCCCTGGCTGCTCACGGTTATCCTCGGGCCACCATTGATATCGACATTTGGGTCATGCCTTCGCCCAAGAACGCTGATGCCGTTTTAAGGGCATTGCGTCTTTTTGGCGCCCCTCTGCACAACCTTACCAAGGAAGACCTTCAAAAGGATGGGACCATCTTTCAAGTCGGTGTTGCTCCAAGGCGAATCGACATCATGACTGCCGCATCCGGGCTTCATTTTGAGGAGGCGTATGGACGGTCCCTGTCTGTGAACATTGAGGGAATCGAAGTGCATATTCCGTCGATCGAGGACCTAATTCGCAACAAAAGGGCAACCGGGAGAACTAAGGATTTGGCAGATGCTGAGGCATTAGAATCCCTTAAAAACTCCGAACGGAGAGGTTAGATTGTTCTGTCGATTCAGGTCAAAATCAACCGAAAATGGCCTCCACAAAGGCCTCCGGATCGAACGGGCGAAGGTCGTCCACCCGCTCACCAATACCTATGTAACAGATGGGGAGACCCAGCTGGTGACAGACTCCGACTACGATTCCTCCCTTGGCCGTGCCGTCCAGCTTTGTCAGGATGATGCCGGTGACACCCAGTGACTCGTGGAATATCTGCGCCTGGCTGATGGCGTTCTGGCCGGTGGTGGCATCCAGGACCAGCCATATTTCATGGGGCGCGCCGGGAAGCTTGCGGCCGATCACGCGCCGGATCTTTTGCAGCTCTTCCATGAGATTGCTTCGAGTGTGAAGGCGGCCCGCCGTGTCTACGAGCACCACATCAACCCCCCGGGCTACCGCCGCGGAAACGGCATCAAAGGCCACGGCCGACGGGTCCGCACCTTCGCGCTGCCTCACCACCTCGCACCCCGTGCGCTCGCCCCAGATCGAGAGCTGCTCCACGGCGGCGGCCCGAAAGGTATCCGCGGCCACCAGCATGACGGTTTTACCCTGGCTCTTGAAGCGCTGCGCCGCTTTTCCGATGGAGGTCGTCTTTCCCACACCGTTCACACCCACGACCATTATGACCCGCGGCTCCCCGGGGTGAGGCTCTGCACGGCCTGCCTCCGGCACCTGAAGAAAGGAGAGCATTTCCCGTTTCAGGGCATCCTTGAGTTTCTCCGCGTTGCTGAGCTCTTTTCGCGCCACCTGTTCCTGCACATGATCGATGATCTCCTGGGTCGCAGCCACACCCAGGTCGGAGGTGAACAGGATTTCCTCGAGCTCCTCCATCAGCTCATCGTCGATTTCCTTCTTTCCAAACAACAGCCGGTCCAGGCGACCGGTCAAACCGGAACGCGTCTTGGAAAGCCCCTCTTTGAGCCGTTTGAAGAACCCTTTTTTCTCCTGGTCCCCAAGCTCAGAAGGTGGGCCAGATGCCTGCGGGTCACCACCCTCCTTCTCGCCTTCGGGTTCAGCAGTACGGTCGGTCCCGCTCTTCGGATCCTCGTGAGGCGTCTGCTCCGCCGGCTCACCCCCGGTTTCCCCGCCCTTCTTTTTGAACCACTTGATCATGGAGTACCAAAACCTCCTGTCCCTTGCGGCTTGGATACATCGAGTTCCCTCCCAACCGCATCAAGAAATCTCCTCCTGAATTGAGCGTTTTCGACAGGCTGCGATTTGAAACGCTCAACCCCATCCATTTATTCCTCTTTCTTGGCATTCCTTGGATATTGCCGATAGACAAAACGAAAAAACCGCCCCGGGGATGCAGGGCGGTGGGTCGCCTAAGGTTGTAGACCAGCCGGCCGAGGCTTTCAAGTGAATTTAACGGCTCTCTCCGGCGGGCCGGCGTATCAGGCCGCGAGGCGCTGGGCACGGCTCAGGTTCACGGACACCATTTTGGACACACCGGCATTTTCCATGGTCACACCGAAAAGGCGTTCCACGATCTCCATGGACCGCCGGTTGTGGGTGACCAGGACCACCTGGGAGTGCTTTCGAATCTCCGCCAGCAGGTTGTTGAATCGTCCGATGTTGGCCTCGTCGAGCGGGGCGTCCACCTCGTCCAGCAGGCAGAAGGGGCTCGGCTTGATCAGATAGATGGCGAATAGCAGGGCCATGGCCACGAGGGCCTTTTCACCTCCGGAAAGGAGGCCCATATGGCTCAGTTTCTTCCCCGGGGGACGCACCTCCACGAGGACGCCGCTTTCCAGGGGCCGGCTCTCGTCGGTCAAACGAAGAGATGCGGTTCCCCCCTTGAACAAGATGGGGAAGACCTCACGCAGCTTATGATCCACTTCGTTGAAGGTGCTCATGAACTTGTCCAGGGAAATCCGGTTGATCTTTCGAATGGCCTTGTTCAAAGACTCGACAGACTCCAGCAGGTCGTCACGCTGCCCGCTGATGAAGGCATGCCGCTCCGTGAGCGCCTCATGCTCATGAATGGCCGCCAGATTCACCTCTCCCAGTTTGTCCCGCTTTAGCTTGTGCTCCTCGAGGGCCTCCCGCGTGTCCGACGAGGAGAAACCTTCCTCCACGTACTCCCGATACACCCCGGGGAGTTCCAGGTTGAACTGGTCCCGCACCCGTTCGACGAGCCCGTTCATTCGAAGGGTGATCTCGGACTGCTCCATTCGAGCCCGATTAATCCGCTCCTTGAGGTCGTCCAGCTCTCCTCGAAGCGTTTCAGCCTTTTTTTCCTCCTCTCGAATCCGGCTCTTGAAGAGCCCCCGCTCCTGCTCGGCCCGGTTGACCTCCTCTTCAGCCTCTGCAAGGCTTTCCCGCAATTCCTTCAGCTCATCCCTCACGGCGCGTTCCCGTTCGTCACAGGCCTCGGAGGTCTTCCGGGCCTCTTCCCTGTCGCGGTCGATCTTCTCGAGCTTCTCCCGCGCCTCTTCCGCATAGTCGTCGATACGTTCGAGCTGGCGAAGCAGACCCTTTTCCTCTTCTTTCGCCAGGTTTACGTCCATTCGGAGCTGTGCCAACTCTCCCCGGAAACGCTCCACCTCCTCCTCGCTCTCCTTGAGCTCAACCTCTTTCTTGCGAAGGTAGCGCTCCTTTTCTCGGATATTCTCCCGGCATTCCGCCAACTCGGCCTCTATGCGCGTCAGGTTCTCCCTGTGCTTTTCCTGCTCCTTGCTTTTCTGTTCCAGCTCTCCGGCGATTCGCTCGGAAAAGCGCTCCAGCTGATCGAGCTCCTGGCTGAAACGAAGAATGGCGCGGTCGTGCTCGTTGATCTGCTCGCGGCAGTCCTCCCGTTCGGCCTCCAGCGACTCCAAACGCGAACGCTTTTCCTGTGCGTCCACCTCGATCTGCTCCAACCTCGCGGTCAAGGCCTCCACGTCGTTCCGGCATGCCTTGACCTGCTCCTCCAGCTTGGTGATCTCACGCTTCCTGCTCAGCAGGCCGTGGGAGCTCTGCGCGGCCTTTCCCCCGCTGATCACTCCGCGCTCGTCGATCATGTCCCCCTCGGGAGTCACCATGCACTGCCGCGTGCCGTTCCGGGACCAGTACTCCACAGCCTGGTCCAGATTCTCGGCCACAACCGCGTCCCCCAGGAGAGTGTGGATAAGAGGGCGATAAGCCTCAGGGGCCGACACCCGATCCCGAAGCAGGGGAAGCCCGTTCCCCGGGTCGTTTCCATTCCCGTTGGGCCTGAGTTGGCGCAACGGGACAAAGCTGCTCCGGCCGCGGGAGCGCGCCTTCAAGTAGGAGACGGCCTCCACTCCGTCCTCCATCCCCTCGACCACGATATACTGCAATCGATCAGCCAGCACCGCTTCCACCGCCTGGTCCAGCTCAGGAGGGGCCTGGACCAAATCGGCCACCAAACCCAGAACCCGTCCCTTTTTCTTCGCGTCCAGGTCATCGGCCTTCATAATAGTGCGGACGCCCACCTTGTAGCCTTCGAAATTTTCCGCAAGTGACCGAAGGCTGGCCAGACGCGAGTCCCGATTCGCCAGCTCGGTCTCCGCCTTTTTCAAGTCAGCCTCGACCCGGCGCCGGATCTGCTCCAGCTCGTCCCTTTGTCCGCGCTCCTCATCCAGGTCGGTTTCGATCCGCGCCAGTTTATCGGCCAGGGCCTCCCGGGTTTCGGTTTTTCTGCGGGAGGCCTCGGCCATACGTTCGATCTTCCCGGCCACTTCGTCCTTTTCCTGCTGCAGCCGGGTGCGGCTGTCCGTGATCTCTTCGATGCGCTGTTGCAGGTGCCCCGACTCCTGGTTCAGGCCCATTTCACGGGTGACCCCGCTGTTCACATCCGTGCGCGACCGTTCGTACTCCTGGCGGATTTCCTCGAGAACGGCGGTCCGTCTCTTGAGCCGCTGATCCAGGAGTGAAATCTCGTCCTCCAAGGTGCCGGCATTCTCTTGCAGCGCGGCCACCCGCTCCTCTATCCCCACACGTTCCTCGCCCAGGCCTTGAAGCCGACGTTCGAGGTCCTCCCTTTCCTCTCCCAGACGCTGCTGAAGGGTGACCTGCATCCGCTTCTCCCCGGCCAGGGACTCCAGGGTCGACTCTTTTCGTCCTACGGATTCCTTCCGCCGCAGAAATCGGTCACGAAGGCGGTCGATCTCCTCGTCCATCCCTCCCAGCTCCAGATTCATGCGCTCTACATCGGCCTGTCTGGCGGAGAGCCGTGAGGAAATCCCCGCTTCCTCCTGCACGAGTTGTTCGGTTGTACGGACACGCCTTCCGGATTCCTCCTGAAGATCGTGATAGGCATTGGCGTGAAGCGACAGCTCGAACCTTTCGATGGTCTCGCTCAGGGTCTTGTACCGCCTCGCCTTGGCTGCCTGGCGTTTGAGCGAACGCATCTGGCGTTCCACCTCGGTAAGGATATCCTCCACCCGCTGGAGGTTCGTCCGGGTCAACTCCACCTTGCGACGGGATTCCTCGACCTTTCTGCGGTACTTGGTAATACCGGCGGCCTCCTCGAGCATGGCCCGGGTCTCCTCGGGCTTCTGCTCGATGATGCTGCTGATCCGGCCCTGCCCGATGATGGAATAGGCCTTGTTGCCGAGGCCGGTGTCCATGAAAATCTCCTGGATGTCCTTGAGCCGGCAGGGGACCCGGTTGATGAGATACTCGCTCTCGCCCGATCGGTACAGCCTCCGGGTGACGGCCAGTTCGGTGAGATGAGCATATTCACCGGGGAAGGAATGGGCGCCGTTTTCAAAGACAATGGAGACCTCCGCCATGCCCAGAGGCTTGCAGTCCCCTGCGCCGCTGAAGATGACGTCCTCCATCTGCCGCCCCCGGAGCTGCTTGGCGCTCTGCTCCCCCATGGCCCAGCGGATCGCGTCCACGATGTTGCTCTTGCCGCAACCATTCGGCCCTACGATCGCACTGATTCCCTCGGGAAGAGAAATGTCCAGGCGGTCCATGAAGGATTTGAATCCGGCAATGGAAAGCTTCTTGATTCTCATGCGGGCCTCCGAGCAGGGTCCGGTTTGAAAACGCCATCTTTCGAGGACAGGAGCGGCACGAGAAGATAGCACTCGGTCCGCTCCCGGAGCACAGGGTTTGAATGGGAGAGACTATAACAAATCCCACAAGTGCATGTAAAGAAAAAATACTATATCATGTGTTTTTATACGCCCGGATTCCAATATATAGTGGAAAACGCCGCTTGGGAAAAACCGTTGACATTTTTCCGGCTAAGTATCTAGAATCAATTCAATTAAACTCGATATAATTTGAGTTTTCTCGACAGGCTGCAATTCAAATCGCTCACTCCAGGCCTTGACCTCACGCAACAGGGAGGGAGGATGGCATATCAAGGGGCGTTGCAAAAGCCCGGAACGAAAGACGATTTCCGTTCAACAAGGGGAAGCACCAGGGGAAAACAGGGGACAATGTGAAGAGCCCTTCCCGAATTGTCAACAGCCTATTTTTCGCCGCGGCGCTGATCCTTATGTCCTGGCCGGCCCTGGTCTGCGCAGAAGATGCAGGAGAGGAAACCTACGACATCACTCTGGTCAAAACCGCGGAAACCGATGCCGCACCAGGTGCCGAACGCAAAATCCTGGAGGTGTCCGGCCGGCGGGTACTCACTGAGATCCATGCCGTGGAAGAGGGAGAGTGGATCTGGAAAATCCTTCGCGAACGGAAGCTGCTCGATAAAAGAAACCTCTTCGAAATCCTCGAGATCCTGAAAACACTCAACCCTGAACTGAGGGATCTCGATCAGGTCCACCCCGGCCAGAAGCTCCTGGTGCCCCTCACCCTGGCACCCGCCGAAGGCGCCGTTACCTTGGCCCCTGAAGCCGAAGTCGAACCCGTGACCACTGACATCCTCGACGATCTGGACCTGAAAGGATACACCGTACGCCCAGGGGACAACCTGACCAAAATAATCAAACAGGAATACGAGGAGCCGGACCCCGGGTTCTATGATCGATATTTGAAGGCCTTTGAACGGCTCAATCCCTCCGTCCGCGACCTGAACCGGATCTATCCCGGCCAGGTCATCCGGCTTCCGGTGTTCAGCCCCGAGATCGTACGCAGGCCCATCAAACCCCCGAAAGCCGCAGAGCCGCGAGAGGAAGAGATCATGCCCGAGCTGGCCATGGAGCCTCCTCCAAAAACGGCCGTGGAGACGGGACCCACTGAGTCGGCCCCCGATCCTATGAGGGATGACCTGGGGCGGCTCTTTCATGCCCTCGGTGAGGAGTGGATTCAGAAGGGCAGGCACTACATTCCGCTCAAAGACCGGGGAGAGATCAATCTGCGAGCCGACAATTACCCCATGATCGATCTATCCAACGGTATCAAGGTGATTGTGGACCTTCACCACGCCATGCCGGGGGACATGGCCTCCCTGATCGAAACCACCTGGGACCATTACCGCATAGTTCACCTGGAAGAGACGGAAGGCTTTGCCGCGGCCCTGGACCGCATCCTGCCGGAATGCGATCTCGGCACCCTGTACAACCGGGGGGAAGCCCTGTACCTGGACGGCCCCATCCAGGTCAAGCTGACAGGGGACTGGATCCTACGCAGGGATTCCGAAGGAACTGAAGAGGCGGGACCGACCTTTCTCATCACCCTGCTGGACGATCACACCCCCTCCACCCCGAACCCGGTCAGGCGGTACCTGTCCCAACAGGGGGTGACCGTGGTGGACTTTCCGGCACCTACCGGTCCTGAAGGAAGGCTGCCACCACCCGAACCGGTGCTGAGCTCCGGTCCGGATCCAGCCTCTGTGGTGGAAACCCTGCTGGAGCTGAACCGGCTGGATTTCATGAGAAACGTGGAGATTCCCGTATATGAAAAACAGAAAGGCGCAGACTTCAGCCTGTTCGTAAAAGCCGACTATCTACTGGAAAAGGAGAATCAGAAGTTCCTGGTGGATCTGAGAGGGGCCGGCCCGGAGATCATCTCCCTCCTCCAGGAGCGGGAACTCTCCTATCTCTCGCTGGCCGATGAGAACGATCCCCTCCGAGTTCTCACACGTCTTCTGGATTTTTTGGGCATCCCCTTTCATTCGGGCCCTGTTGACATCCTGGCCACCACCCGTGAAGGATTCCACAACATACGGTTTCGCATACCGGGAGCGACCTTTCAGGACGCCGCGAACCGCCGGCTTCTGGCCACCATGCAGGAAATCCCGGAGGAAATCCGAAAGCTCCTCGCGGAAAAAGGATACCGCGTTCTCCGGCTCTCGCCCGCCTGAACCGGACCACCGGCACACCATGTTCACTCTCACTCTGAAGGAGGCAGCGCATGGCCCTTAAGACACCCGAGCAGTTCGAAGAGAGCCTGAAGAATGTCAAGCCCCGCGTGTTCATGAATGGGAATCGAGTTGAAAATGTGCTCGAAAACCGCAATACCCGCACCGTAGTGGAGGCGAACAAGGCCAGCTACCAATGGGCCCTGGATCCGGAGTTCAAGGACATTATGTCCTGCCACTCCCCATTGATCGACGACACAGTGAATCGTTACACCCATGTGAGCGCCGGCACGGACGATCTGGTCAAAAAGGCGGAAGCCGGCACTTTTACAGCTGAAAGACTGGGAACCTGCATCTACCGTTGCGTGGGATATGACGCCTTTCATGCGCTGGCCGGCACCACCTGGGAAATGGACCGGGATCTGGGCACATCCTACCGCCCCCGCTTCCTGGAGTACCTGAAATGGGTTCAGCAAGAGGACCTTTCAGTGGCCGGAGCCCTGACCGAACCTCGCGGAAGCCGGGGCAAAAAGACCCTCGACTGGCCGGACCCCTACCTCTCCCTGAAGATCGTGGACCGCAACGACAAGGGCATCACGGTTAGGGGAGCCAAGATCAACATCAGCGGCGCATTCGCCAGCCATGAGCTCGTGGTCCTTCCGCAGGCCGCTCATTTCGAGGGGGAAGAGGATTACGCCCTGGCCTTTGCCACGCCCGTGGACGCCGAGGGCATCACCTTTGTCTGCCAGTATACGCCGTTCAGTGCGGAGCGGGACATGGCGGAGGATCTCGAGGAGCTGGGAAACCCCACCTTCGGGCAGCGGGAGACCTCCATGGTGGTCTTCGACGATGTCTTCGTCCCCTGGGAGCGTGTGTTTCACTGTGGAGAGACCCCCTACTCCGTCAAGATGGTCACACGATTTGCCCGCACTCATCGCATGACATGCGGAGGCACGTGTAAGGTGGGCTTCATGAACCAGATCATAGGAGCCTGCAAGCTGATACAGGAGTACAAGGGGCTCGAAAAGGCCTCCCACATCAACGAACAACTCATGGAGATGGTGGTGCTTCGGGAAACCGGAAGGGCGTGCGGGCTTGCAGCCGCTCACAAGGGGACCGAGGAACCCCTGGGAAGCGGCGTGTTTCTTCCGGACGAGACCATGGGCAATGTCTCCAAGCTCAACGTCTGCAACGCCTTCTGGCGGGTCATGGCCCTGGCCGGGGACATAGGCGGAGGGCTCATTGTAACCCTGCCCAGTCTCAAGGAGCTCAAGAACCCCGATGTCAGAGATTATGTGGAAGAGTTTTACAGCTTCGGATCGAACCAGCCCACCGAAAACATCCTCAAGGTCCACAAGCATCTCCAGAACTGGACGGCCGGCCTCCACGGCGTGGGGACGTGGCACGGAGCCGGACCGGTCATGGCCCAGAAAATAATGCTCCAGCGTGTCACGGACTACTCCCGGGAAAAGGACCTGGTACGCGAGACCCTTAATTTGAAAGCGCCGGAACAAAACGCCTGACCCGAGCAGAGCTCGCCGGATCGAACCCTTCAAAGCCGGCCCACAGGCCGGCTTTACCTTTCCAATCAAGAGGTCGGTCCTTGCACGCAATGGACAATGGATCCTGTCCATGAAACAAACCATGCCGCACATTGCCCTGGTTTCCGCACCCTGGCCCCTGTTCAACCGGCCCTCCATTCAGCTCGGTGCACTGAAGGCCTTTCTGCAAAAGGAGCTGCCCCACGCAAAGATCAATGCCCATCACGCTTACCTCCTGGTTGCAGCCGAGCTGGGCTACCATCTCTATCGCCCCATCTCCAGGAGGACCTGGCTGGCAGAGGTCCCCTACGCCGCCCTGCTCTATTCGGAAAAGCAGGAGGACCTGGAGCGACTCTGGCGATGGCATCAGCGCGGAATCCCACCGGATGAAAAGCAAGCACTGGACACGGTCTGCCGGAAGGTTCAGGCGGCCACGAAGCGTTTTCTGGACAGCGTTTCATGGAAACAAACCAGGTTGGCCGGCCTCTCCATCTGCCTGGCACAGCTCACGAGCTCAATCTACCTTGCGCAGGAAATTCGACGCCGGGCCCCCTCCACGACCATCGTGGCGGGGGGTTCGGCCTGTGCCGGGCGCATGGGCCGAAGCCTTCTCGATACGTTTGCGGACATTGATTACGTGATCAGCGGAGAAGGGGAAACCGTGCTTCTTCACCTGGCCCGATCCCTGCTGAGCCCGGGCTTTGACTCCGTGCCCGCGCATCCCGGGCTCATAAGCCGGCTCGGTCCCCAGGACGACGAAGCGGTCTGCCAGGTGGACTCTCTGGACCCTCTTCCCGTCCCTGATTTTCAGGAATACTTCTCCCTCCTGGACAGCCTGCCGCCGGAAGCCCGATTCATTCCCGGACTGCCCGTGGAAATCTCGCGGGGCTGCTGGTGGCGTTCGCGGGGCAAGGGAACCGAAGATCGAGGGTGCCGCTTCTGCAATCTCAACCTTCAGTGGCGGGGCTATCGGGCCAAAGCGCCCTCGCGCGCGTCACAGGAGGTGGATCTGCTCTCACGAAAACACCGCTCGCTTTCTCTTTCCCTTACGGACAACCTCCTTCCCGCCCGAACGACAAAGGGGCTTTTCACGGAACTGGCCCGCCTTCCCCGAGAATTCCATCTCTTTGCCGAGACCCGGGCCACGACATCCCCCGAGACCCTGGAGGCCATGGCCGCAGGCGGCATTCAGGATATACAAGTCGGTATCGAGGCCCTGAGCACGAGCCTCCTCCGCAAGATAGGGAAAGGAACCACCACCCTGCAGAACCTGGAGGTCATGAAGCGATGCGAGGCCCCGGGCATGCCCATTCTGAGCGCAAACCTGATCCTGCAATTCCCTGGAAGCGACGAGAACGACGTGGCCGAAACCCTGCGGACACTGGAATGGGCCTTACCCTTTCGCCCCCTGAAGGCCATCCCCTTCCAGCTCGGATACGGCAGTCCCATTTGGAATTCCCCCAAGGCGTACGGAATTCACCGCACCTTCAACCATCCTCATTACGCTCGTCTCTTTCCCGACAGCGTGCTGAAAAGCCTGGTCCTCATGAATCAGGGATATCACGGAGGCGTGCGCTTTCAGCAGCGAATCTGGAAACCGGTCCGCAAAAGGGTACGAGACTGGCAACGGGGGTACGAAGCCCTCCATGAAAATCCAGGCAGCGAGCCCATTCTCACGTTCCGGGACGGCACGGATTTCATGATTATACGTCAGAGACGCCTGGGGGAGTCCGCCATGACCCACCGGATCGAGGGCCGCTCCCGCGAGATCTACCTGTTTTGCGACAGGCCCCGCTCCCTCACCCGCATCCTCGCGCGCTTCCCGCGGCTGGGCGAAGACCGGGTCCGGCCGTTCCTTCGAATGATGGTGAGCATGCGACTCATGTACGAGGAAGGAGATAAATACCTGAGCTTGGCCGTTCCGGTTAACAGTCGGCCTTATAAACCCGGCAAAGGAGTGCTCGAAGCGGCCACCCGCCACTGATCGGGTTGCATACGTCCGGCGAATCATCCGTAAGGACGTTGATGTTGGATTTCCAGACCCCGTGTAAGGCGGGCTCAGCACCCTCGTCCTCTGGAAACCACCAACCATGCTGGGCGTGGACCACTCTTGGATCGATACCTTCAAGGGTTTGGCACTTCTGCTTGACCCGTCCACGCGGCGATTCGATCCACACCCAGTCCCCGTCCTCAATACCCAGCTCTTCAGCCTTGGCCGGGTTTATCTGCATGATGGGATCCGGATGCATTTTTCTCAACGAAGCGTTCTGGCGGTGCTCTGAATGATAGTAGGGCAAATGCCGCCCTCCGGTGATCAGGATCAGTGGAAAGTCTTTCGCCAGATCCGGCCTGCTCAAAGGGCTTTCCGGAGGCTCGCGAAATTCAGGCAAGGGGTCGTAGCCCAATTTTTCCAGGACCTTCGAGTACAACTCGAGTTTTCCCGTTTGGGTCGCAAAACCCAAGGACTCGTAACGACGGTACTCCTTGCGGGAAGAGAGGAAGCCGCCCTGCTTCATGAACTTTGCAAACGTGAGACCGATGGGTGCCAATCGATAATCATAGTGCTCTTCGAGTGTTTCCCAGGGCCAGTCAGCCTCCTGGCCCATCTGCAGACCCAATTCCCTCCAGATGTCGTAGTCGTCCCGGCGGTCATACTGACCGGCGAGCGTCTTCGGCATCGCCCGCTCACTGCCCACAATTCCGGAATAGGCCCATATCCAAGGCCTTTCCAGGTACGTTGTCGCAGGCAACACATAGTCGGCAAGCTGCGCGCTGGGGGTCATGAAAAAATCCACTGTTACATAGAGATCCAGGCTCTTGAGCGCCTCATAAACAAGCTTGGTGTTGGGCACGGTCACCATGGGATTGCTCGAAAGGGTGATCATTCCCCGCACCGGGTAGGGCTTCCCCGTCAGCACCGCCCGATAGATGGTCGGGCCATGGGCAAACGCCTCGTATGAACTCCGGGCATTGGCTTCATTACCCCAAACCCTCGAGAGGTTCTCCTGTGCAAGATCGAACCCCTTGCGCGAGAGCAGACGAAATCGATCCATTCCCAGGGTCTTTTCGATTTGCTCACTGGAAAGCCGCTCGTGTGCCGCCACTTCCTGCTCATGAACAATGCCCGGATAGGGCGTGGTGAAAATATCCCCCCCCTTCACATCGACGTTGCCGCAAATGGCCGCCAGGGCGAAGTGTGCGTGAAGGGCCTCTATGGAGTTCGCCTGATGCTCGAGACCCATTCCGTGATTGGTCACTCCGGGTTTCAACGTCGCGTACCATTCAGCCGCTTGCCGTATGTCGGCCTCGGGGATCCACGTAATCTTGGAAACCCGATCGAGCGAGTAATGGGCGGCCCTCTCCCTGAGCTTATCAAAACCGTGGCACCACGACTTCACAAAGTCCTCGTCAAAAAGCCCCTGTTGGATGATGTGGTTGATCATCCCCAGGGCCAGGGCGGTGTCCGTACCCGGGCGGATCTGAAGCCAGAGATCGGCGTTGCGCGCAGAGTCGATACCCCTGGGGTCGATGACGATGATCTTCGCCCTGTCCTCTTTGCGGGCGTTTTGAGCGGCCTTCCAAAAAACATCCCAGTACCGCGGCCCTCCGCCTCCCCACAGCAAAACACACTGCGTGTTGGGTCGCACTACGGGAAAGACTCGCCACCCGAAGAGAATGTTGCTCAACACACAGAACGGCCCGTAGCAGATTTGTCCCGCCCCGGTGTGATTCGGTGAACCCAGCAGATTGAAAAACCTCTGCCTCATCTCGTCATGGGTGCGCCCCGTACCGCTGGTGGTGGCTATGGCTTCCGGCCCATGCTCTTCCACTATGCGCCGCATGCGCCCGCCGATCTCAGAAAAGGCATCCTGCCAGGAAATCTCCTGCCACCGGTTTTCCCCCTGCTTCCCCACGCGCTTCAACGGATGGTTCAATCGTGCGGGATGATAGAAGTACTCGATGACGTGCCGCCGGCGCGGACACCCCTTGGTGACGGGATAGGACGATTTCATTCCTGGAAAATCCATGTCCGGTTCAACGGAAACCAGTCTGTCTCCATCCACCGTCACGGCCAGGCGGCAGGCGTTGTGACACTGCATACATACGACCTTGCTTATCTTCATTTGGAGACTCCCATAGAGGAGGGTACATATTCAACGGCTCAGCAGATCCCGGCAGGCGTTCATCAAGGCTTCGGGGAGTATATCCGTCAGGCACCTGGGTCTACTGCATGTCTTTTTGAAGCAGGGCCGGCAATCCACATTCGCTGTCACCACTCTGGAACGCTCTGAATAAGGGCCGGTCCGCCTGGGATCCGTGGGTCCGAAAACAACCGCTGTTCGAATACCCGCGGCTGCGGCCATGTGCATCAATCCGGAGTCGTTTCCCACGAAAAGGTCCGCCCTTCGAAGAAGAACGGCCACCTCGGCCAAAGACAGACGCCCCACCAGGTTCAAGCTGTCGTGTTTCATCAAGTCGGACGCTCTTTTCACTTGTGGCTCTTCCCCCGGTGCACCGAGCCAGACAATGCGTGCGCCGTACTCATCCGCCAGGAGATCGCCCACTCGGGCGAAATGCTCGACCGGCCAGGTCTTGCTGGACCAGCCGGCGGTGGGGCAGACCGTAACCAGCGGCCCTTCCCCGTTTAGAGGCGGCATCAGGCTCTCCACCCTGGCTCGATCCGAATCTCCACCGGGCAGCACGAACCGGACCTTGCCGGTATCCCGGCAGCCCAGCATTCTGCACATGAGCAGGTATCCGTCCACCGCATGCATGTCCCGGGAAATCTCGTACGCCTCATTATAAAACAGGGAGGAGAATTCCCGACCGTTGGAATAACCCACCCTTCGACGGCTCCCGGTGGAAAAGGTGACCAGAGCGGAGCGTAGCAGGCACTGAAGGTCCACTACCAGATCAAACTTTCTTCCCCGGAGTTCCCGAACCAGAGAACAGATTCGGCTCAGGTTGACACCCTTTCGATCCATGACAATCAGGTCGTCGATCCAGGGATTTCCCCTGAGCACGCCTGCGTTCTGCTTGAAGACGAACCAGGACAACCGGGATCGAGGATATCGCGCCTTGATCACCGGCAAAATGGAGGTCGCCTGAACCACATCCCCCAAGGCAGATGGTTTTACAATCAGAATCTTCTGCATGCCTCTGCCACCTGAATTGAGCGTTTCAAATTGCAGTCTGTCGAAAAACATATAATATATCAAAGGGTTGCAATCCAAGGAGCCGGTTTGAGCATCACCCTTTGCATGAATACAATTTTTCGAGCCGTTACGAACAGGAGAATAACGCAACGCGAGCGAAGTTGACAGCCCTTTTGCCTCGTTTTTTCGGCTGCGCGAGTCGTATCGAAAAACGACACGGAGTTCCGTGATCGTTGACTGTGGCAATTCCAGCGGATAAAGTCATTCTCATGGCTTCGGAAGTCAAACAGATCGAAAGGGTCCTGGGCCCCAAGGGCCTCCTGGCCCGCAGCCTGAAGGGGTTCGAATACCGGGATTCCCAGCTCGCCATGGCCCGCCTGATCGCCCAAGGCCTTACAGAGAAACAATCCGTATTGATCGAGGCGGGCACGGGCACAGGTAAGACCCTGGGCTATCTGACCCCGATCGTCCTGAGCGGAAAGAAGGCCGTCATCTCCACGGGCACCAAGAACCTCCAGGAACAGATCGCGTTCAAGGACATTCCCCAGCTCGCCCGGGCCACCCGCATGAATATCAACGCCACCCTGATGAAAGGGCGTGCCAACTACCTGTGTCTTCATCGCTACCAGCAGGCGGTGGGCACCCCGGATCTCTTCGGCGGGCACACGGCGGAGCTGCAAAAGCGCCTGGACCGGTGGATCACTGAAACCGAGTTCGCAGACCGTTCGGAGCTGGACTGGATGGGGGACCAAGACCCCTTTTGGGACAAAGTCTCCGCAATCTCAGAGCAATGCCTGGGCATAAAATGCCTCCATTATGACGACTGCTTTCTCAACGCCCTGCGGCGCAAGGCGGCCGCCTCCCGTGTGGTCATAGTGAACCACCACCTGCTCTTTGCCGATCTCATGGTCAAACGAGCCGGTTTCGGTGAAATCCTTCCTCGATTTCAAGTGCTGGTCATGGACGAAGCCCATAACGTAGAAGACACGGCTACGGCCTACTTCGGCGAACGGCTGAGCACGAACCAGCTCACGGAATTGGTGTCTGACGCGGAAAAGGCGGTTCGTGCAGCGGGCGACGATGCTGAATTCGACCGGAAAGAGCTCGAAAAGACCCTCAAGGCGGTCCGTTTTTCATCCGACGCCATCCGTGGATTCTTCCAGCAACGCCCCGAACGGGGCACACTGGACCAAGAAGCCCGTCGATTTCTGCTGGAGCAACCCGCCGCAACCCTCCGGCGGGAGCTGAATCGTGTCAAGGATCGATGCGGCCTGGACAATGTCGAAGATCCTGTGCTTCAAGGCTTCGCCGCGCGCGCCGGCGGCATGGCCCAGGCCCTGGAGGTAATCCTGGAATCGGATGATCCCGACTGGCTCGCCTGGTATGAGCGGCGAAAGACAGGGGTCCAACTCCACGCCTCTCCCCTGGATGTGTCCGGCCCTCTTCAGGACCACCTGTACGGCAAACTGGAAACCCTGGTGCTCACTTCGGCCACCCTTTCCACAAACGGGGATTTTCACTATATCCGCTCCCGCCTGGGACTACAGAACAATCTCCTGGAAGGCGTCTACGAAAGCCACTTCGACTTCGAATCCCAAACCCTGATGTATGTCCCCACGGACCTGCCGCTCCCCGCCGGCCCGGATTTTGCGGATCATGCAGCCGGCAGGATAGAGGAACTCCTCCGCCTCAGCAAAGGCCGGGCTATGGTGCTATTCACGAGCTATCACAACCTGAACCGAGTGTACCAACGCCTGGCGGGAAATTTTCCCTATACCCTGTTTCGACAAGGAGAGGCCCCCCGCTCCTCGCTCCTGGAAAGGTTCACCCGGGATGTCCACTCCGTTCTCCTCGCCACCGGATCATTCTGGCAGGGGGTGGATGTCCCGGGTGAGACCCTGAGCTGCCTCATTGTGGACAAGCTCCCCTTCGGTTCCCCTGGAGACCCGCTGGTGGCGGCGCGCATCGAATCGATACGTAACCGCGGGGAAAACCCCTTCATGACCTACCAGCTTCCAGGAGCTATCATAGCCCTCAAGCAGGGCCTGGGCCGGCTCATTAGAAGCAGTACGGACCGCGGGGTCCTGGCGATCATGGACGCCCGGATCGTAAAGGCCCGTTACGGGGAACATTTCTTTCGAAGCCTTCCGGACATGCCCGTTAAACATACTCTCTCCGTGGTGTCCGAGTTCTTTGAAAGCGACACCGGCCAATATCCGCCGCCTGTTTCCCCTTGAACCCTCGATCCGTTTTCCCCTATAGTCCTCAAAACCCGAAACGAAAGCGAGTGCCTCCTCATGCCGCCGAAACCCTGGGAAGTCTTATCAAGCGAGTGGGACCGGACCTATCGTGTGTTTCACCTTCGAACCGATCGGGCCCGCTCCCCGCGGACCGGTGAGGCCCACCACTTTTACGTCCTGGAATCCACGGACTGGGTGAACGTCATTCCGTTGACCCCGGCTGAAGAGGTGGTCCTGATCCGCCAATACCGGCACGGAACCCGGGAGAACACCCTGGAAATCCCCGGAGGTATTGTGGAACCCGATGACAGCCCGGAGGGAGCCGCCCGCAGGGAGCTGGCCGAAGAAACCGGTTATAAGGCACCGGACCTGTCGTACCTGGGGTATGTCCACCCCAACCCCGCCATTTTGAACAACCGCTGCCACTCGTTCCTGGCCCGGGATGTGTATCTCAAAGGCGATCAGGAGCAGGACGACAAGGAGGACATCGAAGTGCTTCTTCGACCGCTTTCCGACATCCCCCGGCTGATTCGAAAAAACCTGATCACCCATGCCTTGGTGCTTGCGGCGTTCTATCGATTATTTATGGAGGCGGAAGAGACATGACCACAACCCATGGATTTGAGCCTATTCGCGCACAGGAGATCCCCGAGCTGAACTGCCGGGCCCGGATTTTTCGGCACAACCAAACCGGTGCCGAGCTGCTCAGCCTGATCAACGACGACGAGAACAAGGTGTTCGGCGTCACGTTCCGCACACCGCCTTCGGACTCCACCGGGGTCGCCCACATTCTGGAGCACTCGGTGCTTTGCGGCTCCCGCAAGTACCCGGTCAAGGAACCGTTCGTCGAACTCCTGAAGGGATCGCTAAAAACCTTTCTGAACGCCATGACCTACCCGGACAAGACCTGCTATCCGGTGGCCAGCCAGAACCACCAGGATTTTTACAACCTCATCGACGTGTACCTCGACGCCGTCTTTCACCCCCGCATCACCCAAGCCATCTTTCAGCAGGAAGGGTGGCATTTCGAAGTGGACCGGCCGGACGGGCCCATGGTCTTCAAAGGCGTGGTCTACAACGAGATGAAGGGCGCCTACTCCTCGCCCGATTCCCTTCTTGCGGAGTTCAGCCAGCAGTCGCTTTTCCCGGACACACCCTACGGTCTCGACTCCGGGGGACACCCCCGTCACATTCCGGACCTTACCTATGAGCAGTTCCTGGACTTTCACCGGCGGTACTACCACCCCTCCAATGCGCGATTCTTTTTCTACGGGGACGACGACCCGGAAACACGGCTCAAAATCATCGACCAGACCCTGCAGGAGTTCCACCGGCTCGAAGTGGACTCCACGATCCCCCTGCAATCCGCTTTCTCCAGCCCCCTCCATCGCTCCGAACCGTTTGATCCCGGGGAGGATGAACATGCCGCCGCCAAGGGCATGATCACCGTGAACTGGCTGTTTCCCAGGGAAACCGATCCCACGGACACACTGGCCTCCCACGCCCTGCACCATATTCTACTGGGCATGCCCGGCTCTCCGCTCAGAAAGGCACTGATCGACTCCGGGTTGGGGGAAGCCCTTGCGGGCGGGGGGCTGGAAAGCGAGCTTCGCCAGATGTACTTCTCCACAGGGCTCAAGGGGGTAAGGACGGAAGACCTCGAGCGGGTGGAGCCCCTGATTCTCGAGACCCTGAAGCGGCTGGCCGAGGAAGGCATCGATCCTCGAACCGTGGAGGCCTCCATGAACACACTCGAGTTCGGCCTGCGCGAGAACAATGCCGGGCACTTCCCGCGGGGACTTCTCCTCATGCTCCGAAGTCTCACCAACTGGCTTTACGATCGTGACCCGCTGGCACTGATTGCCTTTGAAGCCCCGCTCTCCGAACTGAAATCCCGGGTCGCGGAAAACAAGTCTCTGTTTTGCGAAATGATCGCAAAACAATTTCTGGACAACCCTCACCGGGCAACGGTCCTCCTGACACCGGATCCGGGGCTTTCCGCCAGGCAAACGGCCGAAGAGCGGGAGCGGCTTCGAAAGGCCCGGGAGGCCATGGGGCCGGAAGAGTTGCAGCAGGCCATCGAGGATACCCAAGCCCTGCGGGAACTCCAGGAAACACCCGACCCGCCGGATGCGCTCGCGGCCATCCCCACACTCCGCTTAGAAGACCTCCCCCGCAGGAACAAGCAAATCCCCCAGGAGGCAGTGGAACGACAGGGTACCGAGGTACTTGTCCACGATCTTTTCACCAACGGGATCACATACCTGGATGTGGGATTCGACCTCCACGCCCTTCGGCCCGGCCTCCTGCCCTATGTAAGCCTCTTCTCCAGGGCCCTGTTGGAAATGGGAACAGAGAGCGAGGACTACGTGTCGCTGTCCCAGCGGATCAGCCGAAAGACCGGCGGCATCCATCCCGCTTTCTTCCTGTCCTCCGCCCGCGGGAATCCGAGGGGCGCCGCATGGATGTTTCTTCGTGCAAAGGCTATGACCCCCAAGGCCGAAGATCTGGTGGACATCCTACGGGACGTCCTTCTCGGGGTTCAACTGGACAACCGGGAGCGATTCCGGCAAATGGTGCTGGAGGCCAAAGCACGTAAAGAGCAAAGCCTGGTCCCATCCGGCCACCAGGTGGTGAGCAAACGGATTTCATCTCACTTCGGCGAGGCCGACTGGGCGGGCGAGCAGATGGGAGGCCTGAACCAGCTCTTTTTTCTTCGAGAGCTCGTGGACATGGTGGAAGGTGAGTGGCCGAGCGTACTTGCCGCCCTGGAGGAGGTGCGCAGATCCCTGGTTTGCCGGAACGCCCTCATCCTGAACGTGACGGTCGACGAAAAAGGATGGTCCAGGGTGGATCCTCTGGTAAACGGCCTGCTGGAATCCCTGCCCGATGGAACCACTTCGCAGGAGGCCTGGAGCCCCATGCATCCGTCACGATTCGAGGGGCTGACCATCCCAGCACACGTGAACTACGTAGGCAAAGGCGCCGCACTAGATCCGCTCGGGTACGAATTTCATGGGTCCGCGCTCGTCATCACCCGGCATCTGCGAAACGCCTGGCTCTGGGACCGAATTCGAGTCCAGGGCGGGGCGTACGGGGCCTTTTGTAACATGGATCGATTATCCAACTCCCTCACCTTTGTCTCCTATCGCGATCCGAATCTTCTGAAGACCTTGAACACCTTTGACGAATCGAGCACGTTCCTCCGGTCGGGATCCTTGGACCGAAACGAGATCACCAAGGCCATCGTGGGGACTATCGGGGATATCGACCAATACCGGCTCCCGGACGCAGCCGGACACATTGCTCTGCTTCGTCACCTGACCGGGCAGACCGAAGAAGAACGCCGGAAGGTGCGGGAGGAGGTACTGGGAACGACGGAGAACCACTTCCGCACCTTTGCCGACGTCCTGGACGGTGTGCGGGACACAGGCCTGGTCAAGGTGCTAGGCTCCCGTGAATCCATAGAGGCTGCGTCGGCCGACCGTCCCGGCTGGCTCCACATCGTCAATGTTCTCTGACCTGAATTGAGCCTGAATTGAGATAAGCCCTCACCAGCGGTTGATCAAGTCCCTTCCCCTGCGGCGGGCCACCTCCTCCTGCAGGGTAAGGAACCGGGTGCTCACCACCTCCAGAAGACGAAACATGACCCGGTAGCCGATCTCCGGGTCCTTTTCAAAAAGATCCAGCAGCCCATACCGGTCCCCGCGCAGCACCCGGCATTCCCCGCCGTCGCACCGGGCCGAGAGGCTGTATTTCCGGTCCGGGACCAGGCTCGACCAGCCGAAAGACGCGCCCTTTTCAAGGATGATCACACCCCGCCCGTCCGGGTTCGAGCGTCCCGGGCCCAGCCCCCAATGAAGGGTGATCTTTCCCGCCATGACCGCGTAGAGACTGCGGGGCTCCTCGCCTTCGCTGAAAATGCACTCCCCGGACCCGACCACTTCTTCCTGGCAGAACTCCGCCACCGCCTTGAGCTGTGCGTACCCGAGGTCCTGAAAAACCTCCACCCCCCGCAAAAAATCCACATTCAACATACCTGCATCTCCCGTGACGGAGGTTTCACGTGGTTCGAATCATGCCTCGCCGAGGACGTAATCGGCCTGCACTTTACCGCCCAGCACATGCCTTTGAAATACCTCGCGCATCTTTTCCGCGGTCATCTTCTGATACACAACGGGCTCGGAACCGCTCACCTTCACCGTAACGTTCGGCTCGGTCCGGCATCGGCCGAGGCACCTGCCGCGCCTAACCTGAATGTCCGGACGGTCGGCGTTCCCGGCCTCCTCCACCAGTGCGGTCATGACCTCCCGGCCGCCGGCGGCTATGCCGCAGGTGGCCAAATGAACGGTTACCGTGGTCATGGCCGCAGGCAGCCCTCCGCTCGAGGCCTGGAGCTGCTGTAGGTGCAGGCTGGCCTCACCCGCTAGAAAGGTCACCACACGATAGCCCATGGCGGGATCTCTCAGGAAAAGATCCAGAAGGAACGCCTTTTCGATACGAAGTACAGCGCAAATGCCGCCTGCGCTGTAGGCGGAGAGCTTGTACTCGTAGGGATGCACAAAGCTTGACCATCCCAGGGCCTGGTTTCTTCCCACGGTTAGGATGGTGTTCTCCGGGCTGGTGGAGCGTCCGGGCAGGTCGAACCGTAGTTCCACCTCGCCCTCCGTGATGATCCAGAGGTGCCTTGCCTCCTCCCCCTCGGCAAAGAGCCGCTCCCCGGCACGAAAAGACCTCTCCTCGCAGCCGGGCTCGATCGCCCCGAGCTGCTCCGGGGTGAGATCCTTGAAAATATCCATTCTCTCCAGCCGTTCCAGGACTCTCATACACGCCTCCTGCGGCCATCCCTTCTATTCCGCCCCCCGTTTAAATGTCGGCCGTCCTGTAGAGCCCGGCCCCCGAATCCGGATCATAGCACAGCCGGCAGCAGTTGAGGCATCGGAGGCTTTCCTCGACAGCCACGTCCTCGCTCAAAACCTGATCCACCTCCACAAAGGAGTCGATCCGCTCCGCCACCTCCAGCTCGGGCATGTCCGCCCTCGTGCGCCGGATCACGCCCTGCACCTGATCAAACACCGTGCCTGGGATCATATCCCGGCCCAGCTCTCCGCGCTCCCCCTTCACTTCCTCGCCCAGTACGTAGCGGTGAATGGAGCGGGCGGCCCCCCGCCCCCCGCCGATGGCCTCCACCACCAGGGAAGGCCCGGTGGCCGCATCTCCCGCTGCGAAAACATGAGGAAGGCTCGACTGGAGGGTGACCGGATCCACGTCCACTGTGTTCCACCGGGTGGTCTTGAGACCCGCGAGCTCTCCGCGGGCCTCCTCCAGAAACGACACGTCAGGGGACTGGCCTATGGCCGTGATCACGGTGTCCGCCTCGATCAGAGTCTCGGAACCCTCGATGGGCACCGGCCGCCGCCGGCCGCTGGCGTCGGGTGCGCCCAACTCCATTTTCAGGTACTCCAGGTGGCCGGCCCGGCCCTTGTGGTCTCCTCTCACTCGCACCGGAGCGGCCAGAAACACGAACTTCACACCTTCGGCCTCGGCCGCCTCGATCTCCACCTCATTGGCCGGCATCTCGCCACGGGTGCGCCGGTAGACGAGATAGACCGTCTCCACGCCCAGGCGGATCAGGTTCCGCACGCAGTCGATGGCGGTGTTCCCGCCGCCTACGACCGCCGCCACCCGCCCTACGGGGAGCTTTTCTCCTCCTGCCAGTCCGGAGAGAAAGTCGATGCCCGTAAAGCAACCATCCAGGTCCTCTCCCTCCACGCGAAGACTCGCGTCCTTCCACGCACCAATCCCCAGGAACACCGCATCATAGCCTTCCTGCTCCAGCGAGGAAAGATCGAAATCCTTTCCAAAGGCCGTATCAGTGCGGGCCTCGATGCCCAGATCCAGGATGCCCTGAATCTCCCAGTCCAGTACGGCCTTGGGAAGGCGGTACTCGGGAATACCGTATCGGAGCATGCCCCCCAGCTTGGGCATGGCCTCGTACAGGGTGACCGCGTGTCCCAGACGTCTCAGGAAGTACGCGCAACTCAGGCCGGCGGGCCCACCGCCCACCACTGCGACCCGCTTACCCGTTTCAGGCGCTACGGAGACTGGGTACCGCTCGCCTTGCGCCATCTCGTAATCGGCAACAAACCGCTTCAACTGGTTGATGGATACGGGTTCGTCCTCTATGCCGCGACGGCAGCTGTCCTCGCATGGATGGGGGCAGACACGGCCGCACGCCAGGAGCAGTGGGTTTCGCTCCCGAATAACGCTCACAGCCTTGTCGTACCTCCCCTGCCGAACGCTGTAGATGTAATTGGGGATATCGATTTCCGCCGGGCACACCTGGCGGCATGGGGCCAGGGCGTCCTTCAGGGTATTGAAGTGGAGCAGCCGCTCCGAAGGGGTCCGCACCCGAATGATCCCCCGGGGGCACACAACTTCGCAGGCCCCGCAACCCACGCACCGATCCTCGTCCACCACCGCATACCCGTCCTCGCCGATATAAACTGCGTCAAACCGGCAGGCCCGAACACAGTCCCCGAGACCCAGGCAGCCCACCTCGCACACCTTGCCTCCACTGTAGAGAAGGGCCTGGGCGCGGCAGCCCATAACCCCACTGTAATGATACCGGTCCGCCGCCCGAACTCCGCCGTTGCACAGGTTCCGGGACACGGGGAACTCCGCGGAGCCCACTTCCACACCCATGACCTCGGCCGCCTTTCTTGCGGCCTCCGGGCCTCCGGCTATGCACACGCTCGGCAAAGCCTTTCCCGCCACCACTGCCGAGGCTGCAGCCATGCAGCCGGTGTAGCCGCATCCACCGCAGTTGGCCCCGGCGAAACAATCCTCCACCTGTTCGATTCTAGGATCCACATACACGTAAAAGATCTTGGAGGCGACCGCGAGTACGCCTGCGCAAAGCGCACCGAGACCCAAAATGGACAGAGTTCCTTCGAGCATTTCTCCTCCCCTGATCAGGTTTGAACCGCCGCAAGCAAATCTCTCGAGAACACAGACCACCAACACCCCTTTCAAGGGAATCTGCAGCCCGGACACCAAATCAGCGCAAGACGCTACCAGTTCGTAAAAGACATGGCAAGAGCATGAGCCCTAGTAGATACTCCGACAACCAAATCCGCCCGCCTGTAGCGGGTTTCGAACGGCCGCCTCATATCGAGACGCGGGAAGGCTGAACATGGCGCGACTTTCCAGACACAATGTGATCCGCCGAATGGGGACACCCGGCTCAGGGCAGCATCAACGCGTCCGCATACGATTCCGCGAAATGGGGGACCGCTGTCAACTCTACATACCGGACACATCTCGCCACATAAAGCATCTTTTCCCGCCACGCACTGGAAAGCAGCGCCATCCTGGCACCAGCGCCCGCAGCATTGCCCACCTGGGCGATTCGCTCTTCGGGCACAGGAGGTAACATTCCCACCGCCAGAGCACTCTGCACGTCCAAATACGTGCCGAAGGCGCCTACCACTACAATCCGGTCGATGTTCGTTGCATCCAGACCGGCCTCGAGAAGCAGCTCTTCGATTCCGGCGCGGATGGCCGCTTTGGCCAGTTGAATTTCGTTGATGTCTTGCCTGGTGATCACGATGTCCCGGGGCCCTCCCTGCTCCCCCTTGGAGACGAGAAGGAAGGCCGCATCCTTTCCTTCCCCTAGAAGCTTAGGATGGCTTTGTGCAACAAATCCACCGGTCGGCTGAATCACGCCCGCCCGGCGAAAGGCGGCCACGGCATCCAGGACGCCTGAACCACAGATTCCCACCGGGGGAGCATTTCCAATGGTCTGAACCGCGATGCGTGGTGTCTCCCCCGCCTCCCCCGGCAGGATGCTCACACGCTCCACGGCCCCGGGTGCGGCCCGCATGCCGTCCTGAATGTGCGCCCCTTCGAAAGCCGGGCCGGAAGCGCACGAACAGCTCCAAATTCGCCCACCGGCGGCCAGGCTGATCTCGGTGTTCGTTCCGATGTCGAGAACCACAGTGACCCCCTCGGCATCTTGGATTCCGGTCGCCATGAGCACTGCCACGTGATCGCCCCCCACGAATCCGGCGATGTTCGGAAGGAAATAGGCTGAGGCGCCGGGCGACAGAGGCCATCCCAAATCCCGCGTCTTGACGCTGCAGGGATCGGAAAGGGCGGGCACATAAGGAGCCAGACCGAGTTGTTCGACAGGAAGCCCCAGGGCCAGATGGTGCATACAGGTGTTTCCCGCAATCACGGCTTCCAGGACTTCCGAGGCCTCCCGCCCGCAACGCCCGCACAACTCCCGCACCAAGGCGGAAAGCCCCTCCACAAGAGACTGCTGTAGCCGACTCGCCTCGATCGGCCCTTTCATGGCATAGGTGATCCTGGCCATCACATCTTCACCGTAAGCGATCTGCGGGTTCATTCGGCCCGCCGCCGCCAGTGTCTCTCCAGTCGCCAGGTCCACCAGATAGGCGGCCAGCTTAGTGGTCCCCAGGTCCACAGCCAGTCCGAGCGGCGAAACACCCACCGGCAAAAACCCAATTATTTCGTCTTTAAGCATAACCGGGCGGACAAGGTTTTTCTCCCGCCTCATGGCGGGCGGCATTGCTTTAAGCGCCTCAAAGTCGAAACCCGCCGGGTTCACCCCATGCTCTTCTCCAAGGGCAACACACAGTCTGGTCCAGTCGGATCGCAGATCGGTCAAGGACGGTGGGATGCATTGCACCTCGTAAACGCGCACCACAGGGTCGACAGCCACCGCTTGTGCCCGGCCTTCGATCTGGGCCCGTTGCGGGCCGGTGACGGACTCGGACGGTACGTCCACTCGAACGTCCCCATGGACCCTTGTTTTACAGGCCAGACGATATCCTTCCGCTTCGTGTTCCCGCTCCGCCCCGGTCGGCCCGGAGACCTCCCCGGAAAGAACACGGACCCGGCACGTTCCACACCGTCCAAGACCGCCGCAGACCGCATTCAACCCGACGCCGGCCGCCTGGGCGGCGTGGAGCAGGGTTTCCCCCTTGTCTACTCGAATGCGACGTCCAAGGGGCTCGAACTCCACCGTGCATCTTTCGCCCATGATTCCCCTTCCCCGCCTCTCATTGGGAAGCCTCATTCGCGAACACGCCAGAGGCATTTTCCCCGCTTGGAGCAGAAATCGCAAGCCACACCATCCGGGCGCATATCCGGGCCCATGCCGATCACGAAGGAAACGGACTGTTGCGGAAGCATGAGCGCACTGTCGGTGAGCGTCACCCCGATCCGGTCCGCCGGCACGAGTGCGAAAAGCACCTGCTGCTGCTCAATGGCCCAGCCCTCCTGTCCCGGCTGGGCCCGCATGCCCGATCCCCAACCCCTGGATGCAGCCTTCCCGCGGATGTGACGGACCAGGGTCTCGGAGACCTGCCTGAGGGCGGCGATGCCTGCGCCGTTCAGGGTAATAGCCCGCACCGGATCCTCTTGAAAAAGTTCCCGCACCCGTGCTTCGAGCGCCGAACCAATGGTACAGACCGCCAGCGCCACCTCTTTCGACCCTGCCAGCGCACGTGCCGCCAGGGTCCCTTCGAAAGGGACGCCTCGGTCCAGCACGATGGTCTGGTGGTGAAAATCGCGGACCGGCAGGACTTCCCAAACCGACGCAGGGGCAAACAACCCCTGAGCCTCCTCGATCACGTTCTCGGCTGCAGACGTAAGGGCCGGCCCTGCACGACCCGGATCGATACCCTGGCCTTCCAGAACCCTGGTGGCGTCGAGAGATACCCGAATATCGCTGGAGCATTCCATGGCCTTCCATCTCCCTTCAAGACCTGCATATGAAGCCGTCTCTGCATATTCCTTCTTACGCTCTGTGCTTCCGGGGTGGTCCGGTTTCAGCCCTCGTCCGTGCCATGTACAGGACGTCTCGAGCGTTTCAGCCGGGCCCTCCGCGTTTTGCTTTCCCGTCGGCGTCTGCGGGAAGCACGGGTGGGCTTTGTAGCCTTTCGAGGACGAGGACGTTCCGAGGCCCTTCGAATCAGGGCCACCAGGCGCTCGAGTGCATCTTTTCTATTCTGCTCCTGAGTTCGATGCCTGCGCGCTTCGATGACCACGACGCCGTCCCGAGTGAGCCTTTGCCCGGCCAAACGCATGAGCCTCGGCCGAACGTCCTCGGGCAGGGAAGGGGAACGGGCCGCATCGAACCGAAGCTGTACCGCTGTAGCGACTCGGTTCACATTCTGCCCACCCGGTCCCGAACCCCGCACGAAGCGCTCCTCGATCTCGTCTTCGGGAATCACGATTCGCTTTGTCACTGGAATACTCAAGGGCCGTCTTCCCCTCTTTCCCCTAATTGCAACATATCAGCAAAAAAAGGGGGCTGCAAACAGACAAGGATCCGGACATTCACCCTGTGACCTCAAAAGGGCAATACCCCGCCCACGGCGGTTGAGTTTTTGCGAAACCCTCAATCATTGAGAATTTTGGCTTTATTCCGGTAGGTTATAAGAAAACAGAGGGAAGGAGCTGTGCAGATGAGCAATCTTCGGGCGTGCGGCTACAGGGGAATCGAGTTTCTTGTGAAAAGAGAACCCCTTCCCCTTACGTCGCCTGCGGACACAAATGCCCGGCCGGAAACCGGATCTCGAAAAAAGAGGGACGCCGCCGCCACGAGGGGCACGACGTCCCCCCAACGAGACAGGTAAAAAAAGGCTACGGCTTTAAGCCTTTACGACATTCGCCGCAGCAGGCCCTTTTTGCCCTTGCTCAATATCAAAGGTTACCCGCTCACCCTCGATGAGCGTTTTGAATCCGTCTTCCTGAATGGCTGAAAAATGAACAAATACATCGCCTCCATCGTCGTTCTCGATGAAGCCATACCCCTTCTTCTCATTGAACCACTTCACTACGCCGCTTGCCAACTTCGTTACTCCTTGCATAAATGGATACGGATAAGGCCCTGAAAACCAATCAGGGCGGTGACAACCTGCGCTGTAGACCCTGATCCCCGGTCCTGGAAACGGTACCGGCCACCACAATCCCTGCGCAGCATGCACTATAAGGGATTCTCATAAAATTTCAACAAGAAAATGAATGGGGCTTCAAAAAGCCCGGCAACAAGCCATCTGCTCTGGTGATTTCAAGAAGAGGACGGCCTTGCCGACGGAGACTCAGCGGTTTTCTGCGAAGCCGACCAAGTTTCATTTGATTTCAGTTGACAACTCTTCAGCCAGCCAGCTATAAAAGGGCTCCCAGATGGGGGCCTGATGGCTTGAAACAGGTTCACCTTTTTCGAGAAGATCCAGGTCTTCTCGCTGACTCCTACCCCATGATCGAATGCACCGGGTTTCGGCTTCAATGAAGCGCTCATCCGAATTGATGCCGAGATTGACAAAAAACACCATTTTCGTGGAAATGAGTAAAGAGGTCACGATGCCAAGGAGGCCGTCTCCAGCCAAGACCCGTCATTGCCATGCTGCACGCAATGCATCACAAAGGCCTTTTCTGGACAGCCCCTTGGAATCGAACCCTGCCTCGGCCGGCAGGGCTTGTTTACAACCCCTTTAACGGTCGTCCTTCCAATAGGAACGGATCCATCCTCCCGGCGGGAACAGATTGCAGGCCTGCACGGGAAACCCAAGAGCCGCCGTTCCGGACGACGCGCAGGAGGAACCATGAAGAAAATTGTTGTATTGGGCCTGGTCATTGCGTTGGTGTTGTCTTTCGGGACGATCGCCGGAGCCAAGACCCTGAAGCTTGCTCTGGACGCGGATCCCAAAACCATGGACATTCAGGAGCAGCTGTCGGGCGGCATGCTACAATTCTCCCACTGGGTCTTTGATCCATTGGTACGCTACCGCCAGGACATGAGCTTCGAGCCGCGCCTCGCGGAGAAGTGGGAACGTATCGACGACCTGACCATGCGTTTTTATCTGAGAAAAGGCGTCACCTTTCACAGGACCGGCAACCCCTTCACCGCCGCGGACGTGAAGTTCACCATGGATCGCTTCCGCAAGAGTGCTGACTTCAAGGGGCTGTTCGAGCCGTTCTCCGAGACCGTGATCGTGGATGACCACACCGTGGACATCAAGACCAAAAAACCATATCCGCTTATGCTCAACATGATGACCTACGTATTCCCCCTGGACAGCAAGTTCTACACGGGCACGGACGAAGAGGGTGAACCCAAGGACGCCGTGGTCAAGGTGGGCCACTCCTTTGCCAAAAAGGAACTGCCCAGCGGCACCGGCGCGTACCAGTGTACCTTCAGGGAGCACGGGGTAAGGATGGTCCTGGATCGAAACGAGGACTACTGGGACAAGGACAGCCCCGGCAATGTCAACAAGATTATTCTCACGCCCATTAAGGAAGAGGCCACCCGCGTGGCGGCCCTCCTCTCCGGGGACGTGGACTTTATCACGCCGGTCCCACCCCAGGACTTCAATCGGGTTAAGAAGGACCCCAAAGTGGACCTCATAACCTATACCGGCGGCCGGATCATCACGGTCCAGATGAACCAGAAACGCCTGGAGCCTCTCAAGGATGTGCGCGTCCGCCAGGCCATCGTACATGCCGTGAACAACGAGGGCATAAGTGCAAAGATCATGAAAGGGACCGCCACGCCGGCCGGGCAGATGAGCCCCGAAGGGTACTACGGGTACAAAGAAAGCCTGGTGCCCCGCTATGACCTTGACAAGGCCAAGGAACTGATGAAAGAGGCCGGTTATCCGGACGGATTCTCTGCGACCATGATCGCCCCGAACAACCGGTACGTGAATGACGAGAAGATCGCCGAGGCCTTCGTGGCCATGCTCTCCAAAATCGGAATCAAGGTCAACCTCAAGACCATGCCCAAGGCACAATACTGGGACGAGTTCGACCGCCAGCCGGCTGATTTTCAGCTGATCGGATGGCATTCGGACACCGAGGACTCGGGAAACTTTTACGAGTTCCTGCTGATGTGCCCGGACCAGGAAACCGGATACGGCCAGTACAACAGCGGCAACTACTGCAACCCGGCCGTGGACGTGCTGACCCTGGCCTGCCAGAGCGAAACCGACCTAGAGAGGCGGGCCAAGATACTGCAGCAGATCGAGCAGATCATCTACGATGATGCAGCCTATGTCCCCTTTCACTGGCAAAACCACTCGTACGGGGTGAAAAAGGGCGTGAAGGCCCAGCCCATTGTCAACACCTTGAATTTCCCCTACCTGGGAGACTTGGTGGTCGAGTAGCCGGCATCATACGCTAAAGCACTGACCCGGGCGATGGGGCAGACTGGGACCTTTCCGGAGGTTCCCTGATCTGCCCCATCCCTTTGTTCGGGCTCCGGCAAGTGCGGTCCTTTTTGTCGATTCCCCAAGCCCTTCGCGCCGAACTTTGTGCCGAAGGCCGGGGCTGGATTCAAACACACTCGAACGGTAGGCCATGTTCGCCTTCATTGTCCGGCGCATCATCCAGTCCATCATCGTCATGCTGGTAATCAGCTTTATCGGCTTTTCCGTCCAGCACAACATCGGCGATCCGGTCCGCGACATGGTGGGAATTCGCGTCTCCGTGGCTGATCGCGAAGCACTCCGGGACCAACTGGGCCTGAACGACCCCTTCCTGGTCCAGTACGGCCGCTTTGTCCGCAACGCCCTCCACGGGGATCTGGGCACGTCCTACTTCCACAGCAAGCCCGCCCTGGACGTTATTCTGTCCAAGGCACCCGCCACCCTGGAGCTGGTCTTCGGGTCTTCGGTCATTATTCTTCTGTTCACGTTCCCCGTAGGGATCTACTCGGCTCTGAAACCCCGCAGCTGGTTCTCGCGCTTCGTCATGGGGGCGAGCACCGTGGGAGTGGCGGTACCGGTGTTTCTCACAGCCATCGCCCTCATCTACGTCTTCGGAGTGGAGCTCAACTGGCTTCCGGCCTACGGCAGGGGAGAGACCGTGAACGTGGGGGGTTGGGAAACCGGCCTGCTCACCAGGGACGGCATCATCCACCTGATCCTTCCCAGCGTGTCTCTTTCCTCCATCATGCTGCCCCTGTATATACGGCTGATCCGATCCGAAATGATGGAAGTATTGGAGACCGAATACATCAAGTTCGCCTGGGCCAAGGGCCTCCACCGCAAACGCATCTGGTTCGTCCATGCCTTCAAGAACACGCTGCTCCCTGTGGTGACGGTGTTCGGCGTGGAAATCGGAATCCTGTTCGCATTCACTCTGCTGACAGAAACGGTCTTCCAGTGGCAGGGCATGGGATTCATGTTCCTCGAGGCGGTGGAGCGCTCGGACACCGCCCTGCTCGTGGCCTATCTGGTGGTGGTGGGAGCCATGTTCGTGGTGATCAACACCCTCGTAGACATCGTCTACGGCTTCATCAACCCCATGGTCAGGGTTACCGGAGCGAAATGAACAACTGGAAACGCTTCAAAGACTCCTACTTTTTCTACAGCTTCAAGCGGGACCCCGTGGCCATCGCGAGCTCCGCCGTGTTCTTCTTCCTTGTGGCCGTCGCCTTTCTGGCACCGGTGGTGGCGCCTTTCGATCCCTATGACACGACAACCATGGACATCCTGGACGCGGAGATCCCCCCCTCCTGGATGGAGGGAGGAGAAGAGCAATTCTGGCTGGGCACCGATATTCAGGGTCGGGACCTTTACAGTACCATGCTCTTCGGCCTGCGGACGTCGGTTATAATCGGGCTGGGGGCTGTGATTTTCCAGGCCGTAGTGGGCATCCTCATCGGTCTCACCTCCGGCTACCTCGGGGGCAAGATCGATTCGTTCCTGATGCGGGTGGCCGACATTCAATTTTCCATTCCGTACCTGATCGTGGCCATCATCGCGAGCGCCGTATTTCAGCTGGCCTTCGGCGTGAACCGCTTCGAGGAACTGGCCATGCCCCTTCTCATCCTCATCATAGGCATGTCCGAGTGGCCCAAGTACGCGAGGACCGTTCGGGCCTCCGTACTGGGAGAGCGAAGCAAGGAGTATGTGGAAGCCGCCCGCGTCATCGGTCTCAACCGCCGCATCATAATGTTCCGGCACATCCTTCCCAACACCATGACGCCGGTGCTGGTCATCTCCACCATCCAGGTGGCCCAGGCCGTGATGAGCGAGGCAGCCCTGTCCTTCCTGGGTCTGGGCATGCCCATCACCAAACCTTCCCTGGGCTCCCTCATCAACGCCGGATTCGAATACGTCTTCAGCGGCTCCTGGTGGATCACGTTCTTCCCGGGCGCACTCCTGGTGACCTTCACCCTGGTGATTATTCTTTTCGGGGACTGGATGCGCGACGTGCTCAATCCCAAACTGTACAAAGGCTGACCATGGCTCACCTGCTCGAAGTCAAGGATCTCGAGGTCAAGTTCGCGTTGCGATTCGGGGATCTGACCGCCATCGACGGGGTCAGTTTCAACCTCGACAAGGGGGAAAAGCTGGGGCTGGTGGGGGAGAGCGGGGCCGGAAAATCCGTGACCGGCTTTTCCATCATCAACCTGATCAGCAAACCCGGCTACATCTCGGGCGGAAGCATTGTGTTCGACGGGGTGGATCTGAGCCGTTTGAGCCGGGAACGGATGCGCAGGATCCGCGGGGACCGGATCAGCATGATCTTCCAGGACCCCATGATGACGCTGAACCCTGTTTTCACCATCGGGACCCAGATGGCGGAGACCGTACTCGCTCACCGGAACGTCTCCAGGCATGACGCCCTGGACCTGGCCCTGGACAAGCTGAAAAAGGTATACATTCCTGCTCCTGAAAAACGGTTGACCCAGTACCCCCACGAGATGTCCGGCGGCATGCGACAACGGATCGTCGTGGCCACCGCGCTCCTGGTGGACCCCGCGCTCATCATAGCAGACGAGCCCACCACCGCCCTGGACGTCACCATCCAGGCGGGTATCATGGATCTGCTCCAGGAGCTCTGCGTCGCCGAAAACATGGGGCTCATCCTGATCACCCATGACCTGGCCGTGGTCAGCCAGGTCACGGAAAAGATCGCCGTCATGTACGCGGGACAGATTATCGAGATGGGCCCGACCGAGGAAATCGTGAACCGCCCTCGACATCCCTACACCAAGGGCCTGATCAACGCTCTCCCGTGGGGGCGCAAGTCAGCGGAACGCCTGACCCAGATCCCGGGCATGATGCCCACGCTCACCGATATACCGCCGGGCTGCGCATTTCATCCCCGCTGCACCGTCAGCGGACCGCTGTGCCTGAAGGAACGCCCCGCTTTCGCGCCTGAAGAGGCGCGGGATCACGTCGTGGCCTGTCACATGCTGGGCATGACGAAATAGGACCTAGGACCCGCTGCCATGGAAGACAACACACCGCTGCTCGCCATAGAGAATCTGGTCAAGCACTTCGACATCTCCGGAGGCCTGCTCGATCAGATCAAGTTCGAAAACCAGCGCTTTGTGCGTAAGCGAACGGTCGTCAAGGCCGTGAACGACGTCAGCTTCGAAATCAAAGCCGGCGAGACCCTGAGTGTGGTGGGGGAGAGCGGCTGCGGCAAATCCACCCTGGCGCGGACCGTGCTGGGCCTGTACCCACCCAACCGGGGAAAGGTTCTCTATCAGGGAACCCGCATCGATAACCTTTCCCCTCAGGGCATGCTGCCGTTTCGGGCCAAGATGCAGATGATCTTCCAGGACCCTTACGCCTCCTTGAACCCCCGCATGACCGTGGCCCGTATCCTCGAAGAACCAGTGGTGTTTCACAAAAAGGTGAGAACCGCTGCAGAGGTGAGGGAAAAGGTGGCCCAGGTTATGCAGCAGGTGGGCGTGGACCCGAAGTGGTCGGACCGCTACCCCCACGAGTTTTCCGGGGGGCAGAGGCAGAGGATAAGCATCGCGCGGGCGCTCATGGTGGATCCGGACTTCATCGTGGCGGATGAACCGGTCTCCGCTCTGGACGTCTCCATTCAGGCCCAGATCCTCAACCTGATGATGGACGCCCAGGAAGAGTTCGGGCTCACCTACATGTTCATCACCCACGACCTGTCCGTGGTCGAGCACATCAGCACACGGGTGGCGGTGATGTACCTCGGCACCGTGTGCGAGCTGGCCCCGGCGGACGAACTCTTCGACCGCCCCCGCCATCCCTACACCAAGGCCCTCCTCAGCGCCATCCCCAGGCTGGGGGAGACCAAACCCAAGCACATCAAGCTCAAGGGCGAGGTGGTCACACCCATCGACCTTCCTTCCGGTTGCGTGTTCCACCGCCGGTGCCTCTACGCTGAGGACCGATGCATTCAGGAAATTCCGAGGCTCTACGAGCTCGACTCCGGGGCCCGTGTGGCCTGCCACGCAGTGGAGGAGGGAAGAATCTCCTGAGCCGGAACCCCTCCCCCATCCCTTTACACGCCCCAACCTCTCAGCGGTTTCCCTCCGCCACCTGCTCGTTCAACGTCCGGTAGTCGTAAATTACGCCGATCATAAAAGGATCGCCGACGGGCTTGACGCAGAGGGAAAAAGAGGCGAGACTTGGGATCATGCCGTACAGCGAAGAGCTCGAAAACCGCGGTCAGGCACTCGTCGCGGAAAGGAGCACCTGATCCTCCGCCTGGAAGAAGGGGTCGCAAACATGGCCCTCGAGTAGACCGGCGTGCGCCCCTTCGACTCCGCTGGAAGGCCCATGAAGGGTTGGAAGGTAACGCGGTCCGGCCGGAAAGGAAGGGAGAACCCTTGAGCGGGCTCCAGGACAAGGAAGCGGGGGTTGACAAGGCGTTGGAGATCGGTGACAAGGAGTCCGCCGTTGCGGGCCTCTACGAGCTGATCGTGGCCTACGCGAAGAGAAAGGAGTTCTCCAGGGCGGAGGCCTTGAGGGACCGGCTCTATGAGGTGGATCCCATGGCCCTCACCGAGATCGTCAAGTCGGGCGAGGTTCTCGAAGAAGAGAAGTCCGAGGCGCGGGACGAGAGCCATATGGAGACCTTTTCCGCGCTCTACGGCTCTCTTTCCACGGAGGAGGCCAACGCGCTCTACTTTGCCCTGAACCCCACGAGGTTCGAGACGGACCAGTCGATATTTCAGGAGGGGGACCGGAACCAACGCCTCTACCTCGTGGACCAGGGGGAGGTCAGAATGACCCACGGCGAGGGGGAGCGTGAGGTTCTCCTGAAGAACCTCGGCCCTGGAGAGCCGCTCGGGGCGGAGATCTTCTTCTCACGCACCGCCTTCAGCACTTTCTCCGCCGTCACACTCACGCCGGTTCGGGCGAGTGTCCTGGAACGGCCCGCACTGGACGATTTCAAGGACGATCACCCGAGTATCGAGGCCAAGCTCGCCGAGCACTGCTTCCGGTCCGGAGACATGGAGCAGGTCCTGAAACGACAGGCCCTGGACCGGCGAAACCAGGAGCGGGTGGCGGTCAAGGGGACCCTGTTGGCCCAGCTTGTGGGCAAGGACGGCAAGCTCCTGGGAAAGCCGTTCAAGGGAGGCTTTGCCGACATCTCCAGGGGCGGCCTCTCCTTCACCGTGCACGCGTCCAAGCCGGAGACGGCCTGTCTCCTCCTGGGCCGACGGCTCCGAATGAAGTCCAGGCTCCCCATGAAGGGGGGAGCGAACGAACTCGAGGCCTCCGGGAGGATAATTGCGGTACAGCCCCAACCCTTCAACGAGTACTCCATCCACGTGCGTTTCAAGGACGCCCTGCCGGAAGGGTTCACCGGACGGCTGGACCCGTCGTCCCCCGCCGGCAGCCCCGACCTGGACCTGAAGATCGAGACCTAACAACCGATTATGAGCAAGGAGACCGGAATGACCGACTGGAAAACATACCTCGAGGAGAACCGGGAACGATTCCTGGAGGAGCTCCTCGAGTTTTTGAGCATCCCCAGCATCTCCAGCCTGCCCGAGCACGCACCCGACGTGGCCGCGGCCGCCGAGTGGGTGGAGGCCCGGCTGAAGGCGGCTGGAATCGAGTCCGTGGAGACCCTTGCCACCGGGGGACACCCCGTGGTGTACGGGGAGTGGCTGAACGCGGGGGACAGGCCCACGGTCCTCATCTACGGGCACTTCGACACACAGCCCGTGGATCCCCTGGACCTCTGGGAGACCCCGCCCTTTGAGCCGTGCATCCGGGACGGGCGCATCTACGCCCGGGGGGCCAACGACGACAAGGGGAACATGTTCCTTCCCATTGCCGCGTGCGAGGCCTTGCTGAAGACCACCGGGGCCCTGCCCCTCAACGTCAAGTTTTTCTTCGAAGGCCAGGAGGAGATCGGCAGCCCCCAGCTTCCGGTGTTCGTGGCCGAGCAACGGGAGCGGCTCGCATGCGACCTGGTGCTGAGCGCGGACGGGGGCCAGTGGAAGGAGGACCAGCCCTGCCTGGTCATGAGCACCAGGGGGCTGGCCGCGGTCTTCGTGGATGTGCAGGGGCCTGGCCACGATCTCCACTCGGGCACCTATGGGGGCACCATCGCGAACCCGATTCACGCCCTGGCCCGGATCCTGGACTCCCTTCACGACGAGGAGGGCCGCGTGGCCGTGGACGGGTTCTACGACCAGGTGCGCCCCTTGAGCCCCGAGGAGCGAGAGGCGATCGCACGCGTCCCCTTTGACCGGGAGGCCTACCTGGGCGGCATCGACGCGCCGGATCTCTTCGGCGAGCCCGGGTTCACCACCTGGGAGCGGGCCTGGGTCCGGCCCACGCTGGAGGTCAACGGGATCTACGGCGGGTTCCAGGGGGCGGGAGTCAAGACCGTGCTCCCCAGCACGGCCCACGCCAAGCTCTCCTGCCGGCTGGTGGCGGACCAGGACCC
>CAZQCK010000016.1:0-37219 GCA_964591925.1 uncultured Desulfobacterales bacterium | reverse complement strand
AAAAATTACTTGGCCTCCACTACCCGGAAAATCCGGGTTTCTGGATGAGAACTAGGTAGCCGGTAAATACAACTCGCCCATCGGAGCCGGCTAGTCTTTCCAGTTCATTACGCATAGGCCCGTCACCGGCCAGAACAAGCCGGAAGCTCGTCTTCAGCGAGGTAAAAGCCCTCAACAGCGTCTTGAGCCCCTTTTCGCGAGAGAGCCTGCCGAAATAGAGGAAGTAGCCTTCGTGATCGTAGTTTGGCTTGAACACCTCGAGGCGCACGAAATTTCGGATATGCACCACCTGCTCAGCATTGAAACGGTTTTCTATTAGTTTTTTGCGCAAGAATGCACTAGGGGTTATCACCCTGGTGATATTATTTTTCCATATTCGCATTATTTTTTGCAGATACCCTTCAAGCGTACCTACCAAGCTCAAAAGACCAGATCCTCGATTGCATTTGTATCGTAGACAGTTTGAGAAAACCCCACGACTGCACAGCTCGCACACTTGTCCATCGCGGTATAATAAATAAATGGGACAGAGTAGCTTATAATCATGGGCGGTCACAAAAGTGGGGACCCCTAATCGGCGGAAAACAGGCAAAACTGATGGGTTGAGTCGATGATAAATGTTATGGAAGTGTGCCACATCCGGTTTAGTGGCTCTGGCAATGGCCTGTGCCTTCCTTTTGCTGTGAAATGAATAAATAATCCGGACGGCAACACGAGTTTTTTTAACCAGCCCTTGCCGGGCGTCGTATTGAACGGGTTCTACGAAGTATTCATCGAATTCACTCACCTCAGCCTCAGGATCTTTTATCGAGAAAGGGATCACCTGGTGGCCGTTGGATTCGAGCAATTTCATGTGCTCGAAGTATACCCTTTCAGCCCCACCCCTGAGATAGTGGTAGTTGTTCCCCACAAGGATCCTCAATTCGGCTCTCCCCGCCCCAAGGCTTCTCCGATGGGAGAAAAACGAAAGATGTCATGGAGCCGTTGCAAGCGATTTTTGCCGTTGAAGAACAGCGGGGACTGGGAGATTTTCTGAAATCGATTGATATTTCTGGCGGGCTGATCCTTGTTGAACTCCCAGGCATGAAAATACAACAAGAATGGAAGGCCGTTTCGGTTATGAGACCGTATCAGACGGATCAAGGCAGCCATTGGGAGCATTCTGAAGCCGATGCCAGCACTCACAGGGATCCTTTTTCCCTTTACAGACAAAGCCTGGCCGAATATCTCCCGAACGCCGAAAAGATCATTGGCAAAGGGGGTTGCGCGGTTGATCGATTGTAGTATAGACGAATCGTAACGATAGCCGCAATCCCTTAGCGATTCAAAGGCCCAGGCCATGTCGGCCGAAAGGGAAAACGCCATCGCGCGATAACCCTCTACGTGACAGGGTGCACAGGCCTCAAGCGCTTCCTTGCCCATTTTGGCATCCTCGAAGAACCCGGTTTTTCCAACTTTTCCGCTCTCTGGTGCTGAAATCCATGACAAGCAATTTCGTGGTTTTGATCATGGATTATTTGAACGATCTCGGGCCTGCGCCTGGCTACCTTGCCTAAGATGAAAAACGTGGCCCTTTGTCGAAGGCGGCCCAGCAGTTCCAATATCCGCTCAGTGTTTTCAAGTACTTGGGGTTCGTATCGGTGCCAGTCTCCTGGGTCGGCGAGTTCGTAGGGTTCGAAGTTGTCTTCGATATCAAAGCTGAGATAATTGATCGTCAACGAAACCGCCGTCCCTGCCGCAAAAACCTGCGCGCATCCTCGGCCGTTGGGGCACCGAAGTAGGATCCTAAATCCGCTGGATTCGGCGTCGTGGGTGCATTTTTCCCCTCCTTTTCGACCAAGTCCAGTGCCTGCATTGCCAGGCGTGCGCTGATTTGCTTGCTGCGCAAGATCAGAGTGTGCTGGGTATCGGCGGGAAGTATCTGGAAACGCTCTTGAAGAAGGATCGGCCCTGTGTCAATACCTTTTTCAATCCAGTGAACGGTAACCCCAGCCTCTTTCTCGCCATTGAGCAGCATCCAAAAGCTGGGCATCAAGCCGCGGTAGAAGGGCAAGGGTCCGCCATGGACATTGATAGCCCCATAGGTCGGAAGGGATAGCAGCTTGCTTCCCAAGATCTGGCTTGCTGAGAGCGAAAGAATGACATCGGGTTGGAGGGAGGCAAACCATTCGAGCCACTCGGCGGCATTGATGTTTTTCGGGGTGTATACAGGCAGATCAAACCGGTGCGCAGCATCCCGGACCGAAGAAAGCCTCTTGGGAGCCAGCCTTGATGGCAGCTTCCGGGCTGCTTTGTGGAAGACGAAGAGCATTCCGGTTATGAGGAAGGTCTTTGGGTCGTAGAGACCCCAGAACTCCTTAACCAAGCCCATGAAACTTTGGTTCTTTCGAACCGGCGACAAAAGGACGATGCCCTTTATTCGGCCATGTTTGTCCCGGAACAGCAGATCCAGCAACATCTTTGGCAGGTAAAACGGCTCGTCGGTTGTAATGACGAATACATTCATCCAGTGACATCATCCCGGACTGCTTTGGGATCGTCTTTTGCTGAAGAGCCGTTCCAAATCATCCACCCCCCTGCTGAGGACTCTGCCCTACATCAAAGGTGGGGATCCTGTCCGTGTCTACGGCTCCTCCCATCATGACTTTGAGCTTGTTTTGTAAAACCCACTTGGTCGGGTGTCGCAGGTACTTGTGCATCACGGGGGAGGCCGTGCCGATCATCCAGCAGTTCTTGGGACAAGCCGCAACGAGCGCGCGCACCCTCTCGGCCCTCGCTCCCTGCCAGAGCTCCTCGAAGTCGCTGCACTCCTTAATGTTCCCAAAGCTCTCGAGCCAGTACTTTGCCTCCATGCCGTTGCAAGGGAGGACCTCGCCGTAAGGGTCCACGAAGAAGTTCTCCGTGCCGGCCTCGCAAGGCAGCATCCGCTTACCTCCCCGAATGTAGTTGATCAGGCCCAAGTTGAAAAAGGCCCTGAACCAGCTCTTTGGGTTCTTTTCCTTCAGAAGCCTACCGATGAGGCCATCGAAATCCCCGATGACTTCCTCCTGGTTGGTAATCTCGTTATCCTCCTTGTGAAAGTAAAAGGAGTTGTGAAAGGCCGCGGTGGCGAATTCCATCCTGAGCTGCTTTGCAAGCTCGTACAGCCAAAGCATGTCTTTGGAGTTGTTGTTGGACACGGTGATGCCGAAGCCGACATCCTTGCGCCCCATCTCGCGAAGCCCAAGCAGGGTCCGCAGACCGCGGTCGAACCCTCCGGCCCGTCCTCGCAGGTCGTCGTTTTTCTGGGACAACCCCTCGATGCTCACCCTGAAGCCGAGCCCCGGAAATCGCTCGGAGAGCCTGAGGATACGGTTCGTGTGAAACCCGCTGGTGGACACGCATACCCTTTTCGAGCGCTTGGTCGCGACCTCGATGATTTCGTCCAGGTCCTCCCGTACCAGTGGCTCGCCGCCGGTGACGTTCGTGATGTTGACCTCAGGAATCTTCTCGAGGTCTCTTGCACTGAACTCCTTGTCCCGATCCGATGGATGGTTCCATATGTCGCACATCTTGCACCGCATCGGGCACCGATACGTTACGATCACAGAGGCATCCACGTCAGTTTCCTCTTTCCTTCAACATGGAGAAATAAAGGGATTCCATTTGCTGGGTGATCGAATCCCAGCTGTAGTTTCGAAGCACGTAGGTCCTGGCCGAGGCTCTTTTGGCTTCGACCAATTCCGGCTGGGTCAGTAGGCGACGAAGAGTTTCCTCGAGGTTTCGTGCGCTTTTGTTCCTGAAGGTGAAGGCATGCTCACCAATGGCCTCCAGGTTCTCGGGAATATCACTCGCGACGCAACAGTTCCCATAACTCATGGCTTCGAGGAGTGCAATCGGGAGCCCCTCGAGCGTGGAGGGAAGGCAGAACAGGTAAGCGTTGCTGAAGAGCTCCTCCAAGCGGCGTCCGCTCACAAAACCGGGAAACCAGATCCGCGGATCGCCGCCGGCCATTTGCTTGAGGGAAGCCTTGTACTTTTCAGAATACGCCGCGTCCCCGGCAATGACGAGCTTCATGTCCGTATCCAGGTTACGAAAGGCTTCGATCAGGAAGTGAGCTCCCTTCTCCTCGACAAGCCTTGCTGCGAACAGGATGTACCGGCGTGGCTCGAGCCCCTGCTCGAGGATCCAAGCGGGTTCTCTCAGGACCACATTGCTTACACCTGTGGGAATGTGGACGATGTCTTTCCCGAATCTTCTCTCATAGTAGTCCTTCTGGACTTTGGAGACGGAGGTGGTCTTGTGGGGAAAGTGCACGGCCGTGTAGTCTGCGAGTTTGAAAAAGCTTTTCCCCCCCCAGCCCCATTTGTCCCGCTTCCACTCCAGCCCGTGCGTCTGAACCACGGCCGGAATGCCTGCGGACCTGGGAAGGAAGGCAACCACCGAAGGACCGACCGCATGGACATGTACGATATCCACGCGGTTTCGAGCAATCACGTCAAACGTCGCAAGAAAGCAGGTCGAGAGCTTGTGCAGGCTCTTTGTGTGGATGGAGCCCACTGTGCGGATTTCCATGCCTTCATGGAAGCCGTCCCTCGTGCCGTAGTCCCGGCTGCTGTACACCACAACCTCATGCCCTCTGCGCACCAGCCGCTTACCGATCTCCTCGGTCAGCTTTTCAATGCCGCCCCCAATGGGGATCCCCTTTACGGCAATGTATGCAATGCGCATGGCTAGCCTTCAAGAACCTCTTGATAAAGGGCGAGGAGCCTTTCCATGTGTCTTTCAGCCGTGAAATCACGCTCCACACGTTCCCTGGAAGCCCGCCCCATCCGGGTGATTTCCGACTCGGGGCAGTCCTGTAGGGACTGAAGCTTGTCTTTTAGGTCCGCGGTATTGCCCGACCCGAAGAGGGAACCGTTCTCGCCCTCTTCGATCATTTCGGGGATGCCGCCAATTCGTGCGCCGAGAATGGGCTTGCCAAGGGCCATGGCTTCCAGGATGGAAAGGGGGGCATTCTCATACCATTCCGAAGGCACTACCACGGCCCTCGCGCCCCGGATGGCATCATGCAATCTCTTGCCGGAAAGATACCCTTCGAACGACACCCTCGGATCCGTGCCTGCCAGAGCTTGCAGTTCAGTTCTGAGCGGCCCGTCGCCCACGATTTTCAATTTCAATTCCGGGCCAGGAAGTTCGAGAAATGCCCGAAGGAGGGATCCAACCCCCTTCTCGCCTGAAAGCCTTCCGAAATAGAGGAAGTACTTGCCGGGAACATATTCAGGTTCCAATGCGGGGGGAGCGACAAAATTGGGAATGTGCCGGACGGATTCCCCGGGGTAGCCAAACTCGATGAGCTTGTCACGCAAAAAGCGGCTGGGAGAGATGAAGAAGCGGACGTTCTTTTGATACTTATTCCTCCACTTGTTGAAATAGGACTCCGCGGCGTAGGCAGCAGAAGCCATGTAGCTATCCTTGTGGCAGCGGTTGACAACCGCCATTCGATACCTACCCGGCTTGCAGTCTTCGCATATTTTCCCATGATGCATCAGCTTGTAGCTGGGGCAGATCAGTTTGTAGTCATGCAGGGTCAGGACCACCGGGATGCCGGCATCGTTTAGCAGATCGAGAACAGAGGTGGTCAGGCGGCCATAAATGTTGTGAGCATGCGCGATGTCGGGCCGGATCGTTTCGAGCATATGAGCGAGTGCAGTCTTCGCCGTTTTTGAGTAGATGATTTCCTTGAGTGTCTTGATGCCCTGCCAAGAGAAGCTCATGCGGTCTGTTTCCAGATGTGCGGGAAAAAAAGCCGCATCTGTGCACGGTGAATCTTCTGGATGTGCCCGCGCAAACGCATGCACCTCATGTCCGCGAGCTCGGAGTAAGTTCATTTCCTCGAAATAGACGCGTTCGGAGCCACCTCGCATATAGTTGTAATTATTTAAGAAAATCAATTTCATGCATTAGTGTTTGCTGATAACTATCATGTGATGATCATTTCTATCTAATCGCCAAGACACAATAGATAACTAATCCCAATTTGAAAGGTCTCTACCCGTCAATATCGAAAGATTTTTTTTATCATCATAAGTATATTCAGATATATATTGGACTACTTCACTATCAATTAAGTCATTTTTATTATTGCTTACGGTATTAATCTTTCGGATAGCGTCAATTTGAAAATATCTTTGTACAAATACCTTAAATTTTAGGAATCCTTTTTTTCTGAGATAATCCCCCGCCTTGGCGATGAGCTGATCAAGTATTAGAAAACGAGGAGACCTGGTGGCGTTTTGAGAGGATGTAGCGGCTTTAGGGTATAAAGGGTTAATTTCTAAAAAGGCATAAATTGTGTCTAGATATGCCAATGGATCGTTTTTCAGATCATCGTAAAATAGGATAAGCATATTATCTTTTGGAAAATATTTTTGATACCTTGTTAAATGCTTAAAGTATAAAACGTTATTTAAAAATTCATCTTCAGTTTGGAGAACATTCAAGAGATCTAACGAAGTATAATTTCTTATCAACCAAAGTTTATACAAAGACCATATCTGTTCGACAGGATTTCGTAGCGTTGCAATGAGTTTTGTGTTTGGGATATGTTTATTGATACGTTCTGGAACAAAATCAAATGATAGGTAGGATGGAGATATATCACAGGCATACTTCTGATCTCGGTAATCCATATAAAAAGACTCATACCATTTTATGCCTCTATTATAGTGATGTGAAAAAAACATTAATTCTTTTTCTTTGGGGATGAAAATATCAGGATGATGAACCAGTATATTATATATCCAGCTTGTACCCGATCTAAATGTTCCTATAAAAATAAGATTTGGAAGCATCTACTCGAACCTACTTATGGTCAATAGACAGATCCGATTAGGCGTATTGGTGAACTGCTTGTTCAGGGACATCGTGATTTCAGCAATCCGCTGATCGGGAAAAGGATTGTGCCAAATGAACACTTGTGCATTAAGAGGAAGGCCGGACGTGGTTCTCCCGCGCCATGCGAGCCGAGCACCGGCAAGGATGTCCGGCCCCCTGTGAAATCCCGGGCTGAATTTTCGAAGCCCCACAATGGATCGTACATCGGTGATGTTCCACGCTTCCTTGATGGGAACGGCGAGGGTATCGCCATTGGCATATAAAAAGCGGTACTCGCCGATTTCACGCGGTATGTGCTGAGGCTCTTCCAGATAGCAACTGTGCAAAAATGCCAGGGCATCGGTCCTAAGATTTTGGAATCGAAGCGTCGCTGAATCGGCACCCCGACCCGCTCCCCCCATTGAGCCCCCGACCACGATGCAATTATTCCCGGCCCCTTTCTCAGGATCGGCTAGTCGAAAGAGAACGGCGCCCAGCCTGTGTTCGCCTTTTGGAAGAATGCGCAGGTCCAAGCTTGGGCCGAGGTTGAAAACGCCCATGCTGTCCCCATGCTCGGTGTCCCAGGTGGTTTCATTGAAAAAGCCGTTAAGGGGAACGGGTATGCTCGTGAGCGAACTCAACGAGAGGTCTTGCCGCAAGGTCTCCGAGAGGGCCAGCATGTCCGACTCCCCGCATTCAGACTCGGGATCGGCCCATGCCGCTTTCACAGCCTGAAGCGTGGTGTTGGCTGGGGCTAGAGTTGCCCAGAACCGCCAATCGGTCCCGATGATTCCGTCGCCCCCGTACGTTTTTACGCTGGATGCCATTGTTTCCGAGGCCAGGGGATCGTGCCAGGTGCACCCGTAAACCCGGAATCCCATCTTCCGGAAGTAATCCACGGTGGGATAGGACGGCTTATTGGCATAATGCCAGTCGAGGATTTTCAGCTGCTTGGGCAGCAGGTGAATCGCCTCTGGAATGTTCCCGGAGTTGAAGTTTGGATCTCCACCGTGAGCTGCGCCCGAAGCGCCCCATTTCGCGTGGTTAAGCAGCATGTCCCCGAAGATCGCCGTCTCTAATCCATGTTCCGACCCCCATCGCATGATGTTTTTCACACTGGTTGCGAAGAGTTGCGAGGGGTCCTTCCCTGCCTTCCCGGTATAACGGGCCAAACCCTTGATCTCGTCGTGCCCGATCAGGAGGGTTGAAGGGTGGTAGGTTTCCAGCAGCACTTCATAGAGGGAAAAGAGGACATCGTAGGACTGCGCCTTTGTGGGGTCGTATATGTTTGCGTGCTCTGAGAGTGGGAGCCGGGGAAAACGCTTCTTTGAAAACTTATGCCGAAACCCGGCCCATACGTCCATGTGAAGCGAACGGGCGTAGTCGGCCACTTCTTGCATCTGGCGCTGCAACCACCAATGGGAATCCTTGCCCGTTTGCCAGTCTTGTACCTGTTCGGGGGTGTGATAGAACACCACGGTATTTGCGCCCGCCCTAGAGAAGGCCTTGATGTATCGCTTGAACAATCCTACATCCCGCTTGAGCGCCCGGGTGGCGACGGTGCAAATGCCCCGGATTTGTAAATCCGGCCAATCGGTCCAGGCTCCCTTGGGCAGGGTCCAGCGTACCCCGTTCTTTTCAAGGCGCGCCATAAGGGCGTAGGCTCCAAAGAGGCAACCTCGTTTGTCCGCACCCCAGATCCGGATCTGCTTCTCTTCGGCTGAGGCGCTGTATCCCTCCGCGTGTGGAGGGGTGCCAGTATCTGCCTTGGCCGGATCCACACCGATGACAATCCCATTCATCGGAAGGGAAGAGGAAACGGACTGTTCAACTCTGAGATTCCAACCCGTGAGTTCCCTTATCTCCTCCGCAAGAATTCGGGCGGCACCCCCGGAGCCAGCATCAATTATTCGTGTATCCGCTGTCAGCTGGAAGGTTCCCCTATGCCTCTTTTCGGCCTTGGGCGGCATCTTGAAGTAGCTCCAGATCTTCCAGGGTTCATTGTTGTAAGGGCCCTGTTCGGCGGCAGGGCTATGTGAGCGCAACGTTTCATCGGCTTGGGACACTGCCCTGATCCTGATTTCATAGGCGGCCTTGAGCGTGTCCCCGGTGCGGAGCCCGCTCGCGAGGTAGTAGGCCTTGAATCCCTTCTGCTTGCTCCAGGGTACCTTTCGAAAATCCGCCAGATTCATTCGGCTCTGGTCAGTGAGCCCGGCCAGTTCAAGGCTCCAGAGGTCGTTTTGAATTCGGATTTCGCGGGCGTTTCGCACGAAGACGTGACGGCCCTTTCCGTAGTCCAGGGCTTCGGTAGGCAAATTGGTCAGGTGCCTTGGGCGTGCAGGGGTTACCGAAAGAGAAGCGCCCTCGAAAAGCTCGCCAAGCATGTCTGCAATATCATACTGCACCGTGTTAGCGCCTTCGGGAATACGGAATTCAAAATGCACCTGCAAGGCGCCAGGCGCCTGCACGTAGCGAATTATGCAGGAACCGCCCGTGGCCCGGTCCGTAGCCGTCAACACATACCCCTCGGCGGTTTCTCGCAAGTCGCCCTGAAAGGTCCCCTTTCGCCAAGGCCCTTTTAGGACCACGTTTCGTTTGCTCGCGGGCGATCGTTTGAAAAGGGTGACTTCACCTGTGATGCTCGAGAGTACCGGCATGCCTGCGTAAAGGACCCGCGCCCCCTTGATCTCGTCGATTTTGAGAACAAGACGGGACTGGTCATCGCGCCCGGTTTCGGGCTTGGCTTTCCCTTCCGGCTCAGGCACGGTCAATAGGACGAGAATCGGCGTGAGCAAGATAATCAGGGTTAGTTTGTTGAGGGAAACGATGCTCATAACAGGGAAAGGACCCCAGTCAGGATCCCAGCGAAATAACCTGCTCTTCTAAAAATGGGTGTAAAGGACCTACGGGTGTTTGACATATCGGCTCAAAAAAGCCAGTGAGCGAGGTCCCGTTTCGCGACTTTTTCTAAGGCCCGGATATCCGATTCGTACAGGCTGTTGAGCTCACTCTTCAAGGCTGCGGGGATTGACGGGATCGGGTTAGCGTTAAGCTTGCCCAGAAGCTTCGAAATAGTGAAGGCCCCAACCTTCTCGAACGCCTTTTGGGCCTTTTGAACGGCCCGGAACCGCCCGTGTCGGTCCCGGCTGGTGTTGGCTCTCTCATCGAGCCAGCGGGGATTGTGGGTTGTGGCAATATCCAAGTGTTGGCAGAGGGTGTGCCATACGGTTTGAGGATGACTATCAATGTCATCATAGAAGAGGATGAGAAGCCGGGCTCTCGAGAATTCCGCTAGGTAGCGTTCCAGCATACGGCAATAGAATCCCTCCTCGAGAATTCTCGGGAGTTTCTTGACCATGGCTTGAAACGAGATATTTGTTGATTTCCCTTGTTGGCGACGTGCAGCAAGCTCGTTCAGGTAGTGGGAATACGCCCGCTGCGCTGGCTGCCTTAATACCGAAAAAAGCCGGATATGCCCCAGCACCTGCTTGATCCGTATTTCCGCAGTTGGCGTTGAAAGGTAGGCGGGCGTGATCTCGCCGACCGCTTTTTCAAGCGATGCCCGCTCGAAAGCTCGCTCGTACCATGCGATCCCCTTTTCGTAGTGCAGGTCGAAAAAATGGATTTCCTTCCTCCGCGGGACAAAGACCTCCGGATGGCTTTCAAGCAGCCTGTGGATCCAGGTCGTTCCGCAGCGGGGGGCACCGATTCCCAAGAAGTTAGGACGCATCAGGGACTACTCGCGTGCCTTTGCGAAGGTCTGCAAACGACTCGTCGGTTTTCACAAAGGGACGTTTCTGCCGGTCCATGGATCAACTTCTCGAAGAACTCCCGGATCTTCGTGGCCTGACTATCCCAGCTGTACCGCTGAAGGGCCAGATTGCGGGCTTCTTTCCCCAAGCGGTCAAAGCTTTTCCTGCTTTCCATGGCATGGAGAATTGTTGCTGCCAGGGTTGACGGACGGTTGTCCTGGGCGAAGAAACCGCAAGCGCATCCGTTGAGGACACTTCGGTGTGCAGGGATGTCGGTCACGATGACCGGTTTCCCCATGGCCAGGTATTCAAAGAGTTTGATCGGGCTGCTGGTGTTCCACCAGTCCAGGTTGGGAAAGGGCAGGATTCCAGCATCTGCAGCGTTGATATACTTCGGCACATCGCCGTGGCGGACGGGCGGATGAAGGATCACGTTTTCTTCCAGTCCCAACGCCAACACCAAAGATACCAGTTCTTCCTCTGCGGGGCCTTTGCCGAGAAGAACCAGGCGAATCTCCGGAGCGGTGTTCTGTACCAAGGCAAGGGCCTTTATGGCCTGCTGAAGCCCCCTGTTGGGGGAAAAGACGCCGTGGTAGATGAGAACGAATTTTTGTTCCAATTGCAGGGCAGTTTTCATGCTGCCGCACCTCAAAGGATCGAAGAGAGAGGGGTTCACACCACTCGTCCATACACAGGATTTTCTCAGTGATGATTCCTTAGTACCCAAAAGGAAGTTTTTCATTTCCTCTGTGATCATCATAAGCCCATCAAAGTGCCTCGAGGCGATACGAATGCTCGACCAAAAGCGGATAACACGTAACCTGCCCTGCAAATTGGTTTCCACATCTACAGGCAGAGTTCTGACATCAAGAACGAATTTGGGGAAAGGCCTTCGCATTAGTTTTCGCCACATGAGCCACAATGGTAAAGTAAAGTGCAAGTTGAAGGCTCGGACCACAACAACATCAACATCCGCGTTTTTCAGGAGAACATACTGCTGGGAAAAAAATAGAAAAAGCGCCCCTATCCGGCCCCTGAGGGGCGGTTTGAGTAGCCATACTTTTCCAATTCCTTTGGGGGGTGATGCGCTTCGAAGGCAGTTGAAATTTGCTCTCACTTCAATCCCCTGCCGCGCAAGAGCGGCTAGGACCTGAAGACGCTGGCTGAGTTCCATTTCTCGGTCCAAAAAACCCAGGTTCAGCCAGAAAGAGGTAATGCGTTCTCTTATTTCTATTTGTGAAGTGCGACTGATAGTGCCCATATCCACCTGCTAGACCAGAGAGGGGTTCGCCCTCCCCAGCGGCGGTGAGACAGCCAGTGTGCCTTGGTCGCTTTCAGGGGACATCCTCCTTGAGCGAATGTAGGCGACCGACATGGCATAGAAATAAAGCGCCGGCATGGTGTCTCCCCAGAAGGCGGGATGATGGTAGATGAGGAAAAATGCCAGATTGGAAAATGCAAATCCGACAGTACCTGCGGCAAAGGCTTTCCAATAGGGATCCGACTCCCGTTTGTAGTAGCGCCAAGTCATTACGCAGAAGGTAAGCGGGATAAGCGCGAAAGCCAGTACGCCGAGAATGCCGTACTCCAGCGCGATCCAGTTCATGGGTGTGATTCCGTACCGGACCTTGAAACGCTCATGCGTATTCTGGATTTCCCTTCTCGCTGAAGCATCGTCGAACATGGAGACAACCCGTGCGCCGGGACCCACCCCCAGAAACAGTTGATCAGCACCCTCTTGATAGAGGGTTGAAAAGATCCTTTTGGTGGTCGAAAAACGTCCTGTGGTATAGCCGTACACGTTCTCCCGTGAGGTGTATTTGGTGGCGTAGCCCAGTGCGTAATCCGGGTCGATACTGCCTCCCACTTCGCCTTCCGGGTTGAGCGTCTCATTGAAGAAAAGAATGGCTCCTGAGAGCGCGCAGATGGCGGCGAAGCTAACCATCAAGACCCCCAGTTTTCCAACAAAGCGGGGTTTTCGGCCCTTGCAGTATATGGCGTAGTAGATTGCGAGAAACTCCATGGGATAGAAAAAGAGGATTGCGCGCTTTTTCCCTACAATGGAAAACAGGACAAAGCCGAGGCCCGCTAAAATGTGGAGCATTCGCGGGCGATGGAGGAGGTAATAGGCGGCGAGGTAGAAGGTCACGACAACCGGGAGCATGGCGGTCAAAGAACCGCCGTGGACAGCATAGGCTCCCATGGTCATCTCACTGATCCCGTAGAAATGGAATTTGATGGCAACGACGGGGAGTTGCCCCAGGAGCAAGACATAGACAAAGACGGTGAGCTTTTTAAGTTGGTCATCACTCAGATCAAAGTTGATTATGGCAAGATAGAGGAAATAGAAGCGATACAGAAGCCGCAGGCTGAATACGGCCCTCAGGGGGCTGGAACCGTTCACAGCGATAGAGGCCCCCGCGATCAGGAGCATGCCAAAAAAACTATAGATCAGATGCGCCTGGGGAAGGCTGCCTCGCACCCCCCTCGAAAGCAGGCTTGAAAAAAACAGTAAAATAATAAGAAACTCAGTAGCAACAGCCAAAGGTTTCGGTAAAATCCCGAATTGGAACAATGAATTTCCATATAAAGCCAAGAAAAAAATAGTATAAATAGTTATAATTACCAAATATTTCCTTATATCTCTTTTATCTGGTCAGCGGCGGCCTAAAGAGCTCGCAGTTTTCGTTTCTGTTTTAATAGGGTTTCGTAGAGCGGCAGGATCTCCTCACGCACGATCCTTTCAAAAGAGAAGCCCTCCACGCTCGCACGGGCGTTTCGCGCAATCTTCTGCCTCAAGTCCTTGTTGTCTACAAGCTCGAGAAGGCCGCGGGCGAGATCTCGGGGTCCATCAGGAACGAGGAGCCCGTTATGTCGATTTTTGACAACCCTTCGGTTGCTCACTGTCGCTGTAGCTATTAGTGGCAGCCCCATGGCCAGAAACTCATAAGTCTTGACCGCAGGGCTGTAATGAAAAAGCTCATTCATCGGAACATAAGAGACGGCAATATCTGCGGCGGAAAGGTATTCGGCAAGGTGATCGTGATGGACTCGGCCAGTAAAACGAATTCGATCCCGAACACCCAGGAATTCCGCCAGGGCGATCATGGCGTCCAGTGCGTCCCCGTCTCCAATGATCACAGGTGTGACCTTTTTCCGAACGCGGAGGACTTCATCAAAGGCATGGATGAGTTTACCGAGCTTTCTCTTTTTCTGGATCGAGCCCACGAAAACAGGCACGATGTGGTCTTCGGGGATTGAGAGCTTGCCCCGTATGCGCATCCTTGCCCGCGTGTTTTTCGGCGCAATGGTGTCAGGATCGAACCCTGTTGGGATGAGGCACGCCTTGAACAAGCCTCGGATCCCCGGCAACTGCTGCATCAACTCTCGGCTCTGGATAACAACCTTGTCCATGAAAAGGCAATGGAAAAAGATCGAGACCTTGCTTTGTAGGATTCTCCGTCTGGTTGAACCCAGCGGGTAGCTCAGCATGTGATAAAGGTAGGCACGCTTGCGACCGCCACACTGGCCGATGAGTCCGAAATAGGGGCAACTGAAGATGTGGACGATGTCGAAGTCCCGATCTCGTATGTAACTTATGCACTTTTTTACGAAATGGCCCATGCTTCTTTTAGCGAAACGCGGCCCCGGAAGTGCAAACCTATTGATCGTTATGCCTTTGTACACTTCCTCTTCGTCATTTTGCCCTTCCGTGAAAGAGAGCACTGTAACGGAATAACCAGCCTCGCTAACCCGCGTTGAAATGCAGGCAGGGACGATTGCTACAAGGGGGTAAGGTCTATAGGTAATAAAACACACCCTCCATTTTTCCCAGGGCGCACCGTTCGCACCCGAGACAGTTTTACCATCGAATACCCGCTTCATTGCTTCAAAAGCCACTGTGAGAGGTCTCTTTCTATGAGGAGTTGAAGTTCCTTGATGTCCGGCTCGTAATGTGCCCTGAGCCTTGCTGCGGTCTCCTTGTTCATTACCGGTCTGTGCTTTACGGGCTTGAGATTGCTGGCGTGGAGGGCTTTCTTGATTTGTCGACGTCTTTCCTCGGACAAAAAAGCTCTACCAGCAGCACCAATAATGCGGGTTCTCAGAAAAGATGGGTTTTTCAAAAAACGTTCAATTCGTTGATGGCGAAGAACTGAAGCAGAGTTTTTTCGGCTTTCTGTGTTTACGGGTACGGAATCATCGATACACAGGAAGCGGAAAACCTTTTTGACAGCCTTGTCCGGATTGTTGTGCAGCTCTTCGGTCAGTAGAAAGCAGAAGGAGTCAGGGCTGAAATGCTTGAACCACTCTTTCAATTGCTGTGCGTAGAGCCCACAGTTGAAATACCCGGACCATTCGATGGGCTTACGGGCGAGGCGTCCTTCCTCCAGTCGCAATGCCTCCTCGAAAGAGGCGTTCTCCAGAAGAGCCCGCTTTCTGTGAAGGTAATGACTCCACGCACGCTCCACGGGGTCTCGAAAGACAAGAATGAAACGAAGGGTTTTGGCCCCGCCATAGGTCTCCAGGATTCGGGGAATAGTCTTGAAATGGCGATGGAAATATCCGGGCGTTCCTTCACCTCTCACAAGAAATCCCCCGCTGTTCGTAAAAAAGGTGTTCACGTAGTAGTCAACGCCCTTTGCATATTTTCGGTCGCTGTCGAAGAAATGCGGCTCTTTTTCGCTAGGCATGTAGATCTGTGGATGCTGGCTGATGTAGGCATGCAGCGAGGTAGTGCCGCATTTGCTGGCCCCTAGGATAAAGAAATTTGGAAGCCGTTTTGCGGTTTCGTTCTTGTATTTATGCATTAGCGTAATGGGAGGGAAGGCCTGGGATTCAGGAAAGCCCTAGCCTGCCTTTAAATGCTTTAAGAATCGATGTCTCTTCAGGTTCGAGCCCGGTGATTCGAAGACCGGCAAACACGCATATGGCCATGAGTAGAGCCCCAGGCAGCAAAGAGACGGTTTGGTCTCGCGGTAAGACGTGCACCAAGGCCATCGTGCTCGCGAGAAAGGGGACGGTAACCCAAAAGAAATACTTCAGCCATTTTATGTCACAAACCCAGGCATGCAGCTTGATACGGCCATAGGCGATGAGGATGAAGCCGAAGAGTGCGAACGAAACCGCCGTCGCCGCCGCAGCCCCGTTTACACCATAGCGCGGGATCAGCAGGATATTGAGAACAACGTTTGCAAGAAAACTCGAGAATTCCGCAAGGAGAATGATTTTGGGCCTTCCCACTGCGGTGATCAGCGTGCCGCTGACGCCGGAGAGATTGTAGCAAAGGATTCCCAGCGCGAGGATCATAAGCGCCTGAGCACCGGCTACATACTGTGCCCCGAAGAGCAGCCGAATGATCCCCTCCGGGAAGACTGCGGCATAGAGAAGGAGCGGCAGGGAGATGTAGAAAATAATCCGGTTGTTTGCTCTGAAAAGGTGTTTCATTTCCTTTTTTGCATTCAGGCGATGATAACGGGTCAGCATGGGTAGCAGCGGACCCCCGAAAGCACCTGTGATGGTGACGAGCAGGCGCACCAGGGGGGTAGCGGCCATGTAGATCCCCACGTGGGCCGCATCTGCAAAATAACCCAGCAGGATTCTGTCCGTACTGAACCGAAGCTGATGGAGAACCGTGGAGAAAAGCAGGGGCCAGGAGAAGAGAAGAAGTTTTCGGGCCTGGAAGGCATATTCGGCAATACCCTGCGTAAGGCTTGGGATGGGTTGGATGTGTTGTTTTAGCACCCAAATGGCTGCCAGGCACGAAAGCACATATCCAACGGTGTAAGCATAGCAGATTTCATGTCCTGCAGCTTGGAATCCCAGCAGCACAAAGACGCCGACTAGTATTGCTGTTTGCGGCACGAAGGTCCCAGTGATCACCATTTCCCGGATTCTTTCAAACCCTCGCAAAACCCCCATGAGCAGGCGGGAGATTGCGGCAAACAACATGGTCACCGCAAAAACTTGCAGGAAGGGTACGAGTTCAGAGGAGTGAAAAAATGACTGCGCCATCCAATGGGAGGAGAAGAAGAGAGCAGTACTAATCAGTGTTGAGCTTAGAAAAGTAAATATAAAAGCTACTATAAAGACACGTTTCGCGGCTTCATCTTCACCTGCGGCTGTATGGAGCGAAATGAAACGGGGCACCCCTCTTGGGAGACCTACCACGGCCACGGAGAGACCAATGGCCATGACAGCGGATCCTAGGCCGACCATGCCGAATACGTCCGGGCCTAAAGACCTCGCAATGACAACGCGAATGGCATAACCGAGTACCTGCCCTACAACGGCGCCGGAAAACACCATGGCCGTACCCTTAATGCCCCGTTTGAGCTGGCGCTCGACACTTTCTCCTGTGGGCGGCTGCAAACGGTTGGTTTCCTCATGCGAATGTGCTGCCTTATCGGATTTCAAGATCTGGCTCGCTTCAATCGACAGGCAGCGTACTGAATCCAACGCCGGCACTTGCCAATCACGTACCATCCCGGCATTGGCCGGGGGATGGCTGTCGCATGAAAGGGAGTACCGGACTCTGTGCCGGCATCGATTTCTCTTGTTCCGAGCAACCGGACGAAAGCCTGCAAACGCGAATCGTAGCGAATCTCCTTAAGAACGGCCTCTGGAAGCCCTTCCTCTTCGGCGGTTTTATAGCGGATTGGCTTTTTGGACGCCAGCTTTGCCCTGGACATCCACTCAGGATTGTCTGAAGCGCTTCCCGGATTCTTCATGAGGTTGGACTTGGCGGAGTTCGAACCGAACAGCGTGTGGTGGGTCTTGCTCCAGTAATTTTCCTTACCGGGAAAGTACTCGAGACCCAACGCGTTACAGAGCGTTTTGAGCTTGGAAGCCGGGTCCCTGGCAAGGTCTGCGTACCGAACGGCGATCCATTCAGGTGCAATTTGAAGAAACTTGAGATGGTAGTTGACATAGGATGCCTTCCAGCGGCGTCTCCCGCCTCTTTTCATTCGTGAAAGGGCATATTCCTCCGGGGTCTTATAAATAAGGACGTATTTGACGTCGAAACCGTGGCATCGGTCCGAACGAGCCTGGTCGTAGAGCCAGCCCGGGTCCTTGCTCGAGTCCACAAACCAGTCAATCGAAGGGAGCAGGGAGGACAAAGTCTGCCACGCATGCGCTTCTCCCCCCTGCTTTACCTCGCGCCAGAGAGAGCATTCCGGGTCTGAGCAGGCGCACTCCGGGTTGAAGTGATGCATCCGGTAGGGCCTGAAGAGGGCGTTGATTTCCCCACAGGAGAAGGCGTTTTCCGCGTTGGAAAGCATAAGGTCCAGCAGGGTTGAACCGCTGTGTGAGGTTCCAGCGATTCGGATGATGGTCTTGTTATTCAGACAGGTCATATCGAAAGGGGAAGGGCTGTGTGCAAGAGGGAAAAGATGATCTGAGGATTAATCCCATATCCAGTGGGAATGCTGTGGTTTCTTGCCGAGGATGGAGGCACGGGGCGCAGGCATTTTGCGGAACCGCCGTTATGGGGCTTCACCGAATGTACCCCTGCTCTTCCAGGTAGAGCATGATCTCCTGGGCGGCTTCCTCCGGGGTGAGATCCGCCGTGTTGATGGTTATCTCCGGGTTTGAAGGAGGAATGTACGGATCGTCGATTCCGGTCACTCCTTTCAGTGCGCCCTTTCTGGCGCGTGCATACAACCCTTTTCGATCCCGCTGCTCGCAAACTTCGAGAGGGGTCGATACATAGACCTCGACGTATCCCCCGTACCGGCAGATCAGTTCCCGGTTGTGACGCCGCGACTCCTCGTAAGGAGCGATGGGGGCGCAGATGGCGATCCCCCCGTTCTTGGTGATCTCGCTGGCAACGAACCCGATTCGGATGATGTTCAGGTTCCGGTGGTCCTTGGAGAAGGTGAGCTCGCTGGAGAGGTTTCTCCGCACGATGTCCCCGTCCAGAAGGGTCACGGGACGGTCGCGCATCTCCATGAACTTCACCAGAAGCACGCGAGCGATGGTGGATTTGCCCGACCCGGAGAGTCCGGTGAGAAACAGGGTGAATCCCTGCTCGGAGCGGGGGGGATAGGCGTGCCTGAGCTCGGCCACCACTTCGGGGTAGGAAAACCACTCTGGAATCTCCAGGCCGTTCTCGAGACGACGGCGGAGCTCCTTGGAGGAGATCTCCTTCACGTTCATGCCGGGTGTCACCTCGCTTTCGGGCAGGTACTGGGCCTTTTCTTCCACGTAGACCATGCGCTGAAGGGGGACCATGGCGATTCCGATTTTCGCCTCGAGAGAGGCGATAAGATCCTGGGCCGCATGCCTCGGGTAAAAGAGATCTCCCGCTCCGTTGTTGGCAAAAGGGTCTGAATGATCGTCTGCGACCATGAAGTGACTGCACCCGTAATTCTTTCGAATGATTGCGTGCCAGAGGGCCTCCCGTGGGCCGGCCTTTCGGGCGGCGAGAGGGATGAGGCCCAAGTGGATCATGTTCTTGGGGTAGGTCTTGACGATCTGCCGGTAGCAGCGCACCTGAGTGTAGTGGTCCAGGTCGCCCGGGTGGGTGAGGCCCACCACGGGATGGAGAAAGATGCTCGCCCCGGACTCCCTGGCCGCCCGGAGGGTCATCTCCTTGTGCGCACAGTGGAGGTGCTTCTCCGTCTGGAAGCCAATCACCCTGCGCCATCCGTTTTGTGTGAACCAGCGATGGGTCTCGGCCGGGCTCAGGCGGAGTTCCTTGAAGTCATAGTGGATCGGAAGGTGGATGCCTTCCAGCCGGCCCCCCGCATACCAGGGGCCGATCTGCTCGTACAGTGCGCGGACACCCGGATGCGCGGTTTCATCGTCCGTGCCGAAAAGGGCCTGCGCCTCGCGTTTTTTGTCAGGTTTCCAAATGTCCGAGACGTGAAGTACGGCCAAGAGGAACCCCTCGCCGTCCACCAGGGAGACGGGTTGCCCGGGCTCCAGGGATCGCGCCGTCTGCTCGAGTAGGTCGAGGCTGACGGGCATGGGCCAGACGGTTCCATCCGGAAGGCGCATGGTTTCCAGGGTGCACGCAGCCTCCTCTTGATCCTGGTAGCCCCGAAGGGGATAGAAGGCGCGGTTCAGGAGAAGCTCGAGGTCGCAGAGCTGCCGCTTATTCAGGCTGATGAAGGGATAAGCGAGCGCTTCCTCCTTCAGAGTTTCAATGCGCCTGAAATGGACAATGAGGCTTTCGGAGTAATCTGGTTCGTTTTTCATGGGAAGCGTCGATAATGCATGAGCAATGTGTCCGGAACCTGGCGGAAGACAGAAGCCGGCAGTCGATAGATACGGCTCCGCCCCTTCAGTTACAGGAGGGCCTGACTGATCGCCTTGAGAATGCCTTGTTGTGCCGTCAGCATCGTGGCTGCGGAAGCTGTGTCCCACATGGCACGATGAACGGGGTGGCGGACGGTGGTAAAGCGGGGCCGATGTAAGCCTGGATCGCCTCGAATTTATTTGCGGAAACGGCTCAGAACTCTTTGGATGGGCCCGCGCTTGAATGGCTTGCTGCCGGGATCTTTATCTGCTTCGTGGCCATGACGTTCTGCATGCAAATCGTGTTGAGAGTTCCTCCTGGATGCCAGTTTTGTGTGGAAGCGCTCCAAATCGGGAGTTCTCTCTTCCTTTGTCCGGCCAAGCAGAAGCGCTTCCAGCTTCTGTACGAATCGCCTCTCCAGCTCCGCTTCCCTCGCTTCCTGAGTGTTCATCTGCCGTTCAATGAGGTCTCCCAGCCGCTCCAGGCGCGCCTCGAGATGTGTCAGGCGCTCCAAAATCTCGGTATCGGCGCTTCTGTCGGCTTCCTGGGGCTCGAAGGGTAAAGCTTCCAACCCTTCACGTTCCTGGATCACCTGGAGCACCGTCGCCTCGTCGATGCGCGAGAGCCCGTCCGCATATCCATAGACCAGGGCCCCGTCGCAGAGGATGTTGATTAACCGGGGGATGCCCTGAGAGGCCTCGAAGACGCGGTGCACGGACTGGGGCGTGAACAGCTCTGGGTTGTCACCGCCCGCCACATGAAGCCGATGGCGGATATATGCGGCCGTCTCCTCCCGGTCGAGGCTTCGCAGGTGGTAGTGAACAGTCACCCTTTGCACGAACTGCTCCAGGCCCTTTCTTCGGAGCTTGGCCTTGAGGTCGGGCTGTCCCAGGAGGATCATCTGAATGAGGTGCTCCTTCTGCGTCTCCAGGTTGGAGAGCATGCGAAGCTCTTCCAGGGTGGCCAGAGGCAGGTTCTGGGCCTCGTCGATCATGAGCACCACACGGCGTCCGGCTGCATATTGATCGAGAAGGTAGCCGTGAAAGGCGTCCAGCAGCGAGGCCTTGTCCGGCCCTGCCGGCTTGATCTCAAACTCGTCGCAGACCCTTCTCAGGAATTCTATGGGCAGGAGGCTTGTCTGCGTGAGCACGGCCGTGACCACTTCCTTGGGAACCTTCTGCATGAGCACGTGCATGAGGGTGGTCTTGCCGGCGCCGATCTCGCCGGTTATGACCACAAACCCCTTGTTCTCCTGTACGGCGTACTCCAGGTGGGTGTAGGCCTCTCCGTGGGTCCCGCTCATAAAGACGTAGGCCGGGTCCGGGGTCAGCCGGAAGGGGTTTTCCTTGAAGTGGTAGAACGTCTCGTACATGGGGTCTTCCGAAGCCTGGGGTTTAATTCGCCTTATTGAGTACCGTGCCCAGAACCGGTCTTCCCTGAAGCAGCTCAAACGCCCGCTTGACCTCGTCCCTCTTGGTGCGCTCGGCCTCCACCACAAAGAGCACCCCGTCCACCAGCTTGGAGAAGGCCAGTGCGTCTGCGCTTTCCAGGATGGGAGGGGCGTCGAACAGGACAACGCGATCCGGATACCGCTCGCGCATCTCCTGGACAAGGGCCTTCATGCGCGGGGACCCCAGCAGCTCGGCGGACTGGGGCAGGGGTCTTCCCGCGGGCAGGATGACCAGCTTCTCGATGCCCGGGTGAAGGAGCAGGTCCGGAATCTCGGCCTCCTTGAGCAGGTAGCTGGAAAGACCGCTCAGTGCCTCCATGCCCAGGAAGCGATGAACAGCCGGCCTTCTCAGGTCGGTGTCCACCAGGAGCACTGTGCGGTGCAGCTCCCGGGACATACTTATGGCCATGTTCACGGCTGTTGTCGTCTTGCCTTCCAGGCGGTTCGCGCTGGTTACCATGATGGTGTTTCCGCCCCGTTCTTCGAGCCGGTTGAGCACCTGGGTCTGAAGGATCTTCAGGTTGTCCGCCATGGCCCGGCCCGGGAAAAAGGAGAAGACCTTGTTACGTTCCATGACCTTCGGGTCCACCTTGAACGAGCGCGTGCGGTCATAGGACGGGTTGACCTCCTGCCGCGGCTCCACTCCAACTGCGGTTGGCACGGACTGCGGCTTTTCACCCCGGGAGGAGCGGGTTGTCCTGGCCTTTTCCATTGCCTTCTGGAGTTTACTCATTTCCAAACCTTAATGGCGTTGCAAAAAGCCCGAAGCCTTGAGATCCGCCCATGGGATTTCAATAGGTTATGGTCTGCCGGCATCGCGTGAGCGGGTTTTTGCGAATGCGTCAAAAATGATTCTTTTCATCATTGGGCCTCCGGGCGATCCTCACATCACCTGCATCTTCAAGAGCCGCCTCTGCACCTTGGCCCAGAAGATCTCCAGGGGCATGACGAATTCGTGAAAGAGGTACAGGGCAAAGGCCGCAGCGCCCAGCACCAGAAAGGTGATGACCCCCCGCTTGATCCAGCGCCTTCGAATCTCCTGCGGGCTGTCCGTGCGCGCGATCACCGAGAGGACGGGCACTCCGGAGAGCGCATAGAGTTCCTCTGCGCTCTTCACGGTCGTGTCCAGGGACTCCCGGAGGGCCGCCATGCCCGTGCCCCCGCCCAGGGCGAGCACGAAGCCGATCAGCAGGATGGCGATGCGGTTCGGCTTGTGGGGCTTCTCCGGCAGCTGGGCCGGGTCGATGATCACGAACCGCTCGCCCCGCTGGGTCTGCTCCATGCCCTGGGCCACCCGCGCCTCCATGAGCTTGCCGGTCAGGTCGGCGTACTTCTGGCGGGTGCTCTCCTGGTCGCGCAAAAGTCGATTATACTCCCTTTCCACCAAAGGTGCATTAGAGATCCGCTTCTGGTAGTCGGAGATCTCCGCCTTGATGCGCGCCCGTTCCTCCTGGAGTCCGGCGATCTGCGCTTCTGTAGACTTGATCTGCGTCTTCAGGTTGATGTAGGCCGTGTTGTCGGGTCTTTCCTCGAAGAGATCGTTTCCGTTCTTTCTGGCGTCGCTATGTCGGATCTCCCTGCTCAGGGCGTCCACCTCCTTGCTCAACCGGATTACGTCCGGATGCTCCGGCCCCAGCTCCCCCTTCAAGGCGGCGAGCTTCCCGGACAGCTCCTCCAGCCGTCTCACCTTGGCCTCGGTGTCGTCGGTCGGCCCGACCTGGGCCTCGAGCTCCTGGATCTCCTTTTTGAGCTTCACCACGTCCGGGTGCTTTTCCGAATACCGGCTCTTCAAGCGGAGCATCTCCAGGCGCATGGCCTTGAGTTGGTCCGCCGGGTTCATGACGGACTTGCCCTCCCGGTTGACCATGGGTTTCATGGGGTCCACGTCCGCGATCTGGCCCTCGAGGAGGATCTTCCGTTCCCGGAGCTGGTTGATCTGGGATGTGATGTTCTCGAGGTCCCGGTTGAGCCGGTTGATCGCCTGGAGGTTCACAACGCTGTGCTCGGGCAGCTCACCCGTGTGGGCCTGCTTGAAAGAGCTCAGCTCTTCCTGTGTCCTGTCCATGCGGGCGCTGAGCTCCTCCAGCTCCTGCTCGAGAAAGGTGGTGGTGGAGGAGGCGCGCTCCTCGCGGTGCTTGAGGTTGAGCTCCATGTAAAGGGAGGCCAGCACGTTGGCCACCTTCTGCACCACGGACGGGTTCTTTCCCTCGTAGCCTATGTTGAAGGCGATGGTGGCTTCGGTGGCCTGACCCGTGCGGGTATCCCGCACCTCGGCGCTGACCATGTTGAGCTTGATGTCCTCCTTCATCTTCCTCGCGATCTCGGCCATGGTGTACTGGCTTCGCATGTCCCTGTAAAGATCGAAGCGGTCGATGATTTCCTCGAGCCGGGTCCGGCTCATCACCTGCTGGGTGATCACCTCGATCCTTTGCTCCACATACCCGGTGATGGTGGACTGGACATACTCCTGCGGGATGAGCTGGTTCTCGATCAGGATGGTGCTCTCGGACTTGTACTTGGGCGGAAGGATCACGGCCACGAGCGCGCCGGCGAAGAACAGAACGAAGAACACCAGGAGGAAGCCCTTGATTCTCCGCCGCGCGATCCCCTTGATGTACTGGATATCAACCGTCTCTTGCGTCATGGTCACCAGAGCTGAGGGAAGGCGCAGTCCAGGCTCACCCAGACCCGTTTGCGGTCGCGGCCGCGCTTCTCCTGGATCCTGTTCTCGTAAAAGTCGTAGCGAAAGCCGGCGTTGATCCGGTGGGTTTCCGTGAGCCGGTATGAGAAGGACGGCGCCAGCGCGTAGTGCCGGGAGTCCTCAGAAGAGAGCGCGCCCTCGACCTGTGAGAGGATGGCCGTGCCCGTGCATTGAGCGCTTAGCCGCTCGTCGAATTTTTTCCTCAATGACAATCTCAAACGGTCCCGCTCGATGGGCTCCCCCTGGCTGGTGTAGCTCAGGTCCCGGTTGTACGAGGCGTGGAGCGACCAGGTCTCATGGGTCCACTTCGCGCTCACATCGGCCACGCCCCCCCAGCTGGTCTCCTCCAGGGTCACGGTCCGGACCTCCACGACAAAGGGAAAGCCCGGGAGCAGGGTGGGGTCGAAGAGCACCTCCTGCTCGAGCCGCCGGGACTCGGTCTCGGTCCGCCGCACGCCCAGAAACGCGCTCAGCCTCCAGTTCTCCGTGAGCATGCGGGTCCAGCCCACCATGAGCCCGAAGCTCTGCACCTCGCTCACCTCGGAGCTGTTACTGCTCCAGTAGGGTTGGAGCGTGAAGCTGTCCCGCTGGTTGCGGAGATTCCGGGTCCAAGTCAGGGCTGCATAAGCCGTTTCGTAGTCCAGGAGCCGGTCGCCGTCGTACTCGGTTCGGCCCAGGGAGAACGACCCGCCCAGGTCCTGCAGCTCGGTGAGCCGGTAGGTGATGCCGCCCCCGGCCGACATGCGCATCCGGTCCACCTGGTCTGTGACCAGCCCGGTTTCTCTGAGCTCGGACTCCAGGGCCGAGCTCATTTGAAAAGAGGCGTCCCCCTCCAAAGACAGGCGCTCGGTTAGAGCATAGCTCGAGGCGGTGTCAAGGAGAATGTCCTCCCGGTCCAGGTCGGTCTCCTCCAGGTAACGCCAGGCGCGCACCAGGGCGGATGTGTTCGTGTGAAGCCGCTCGGTCCGGTGGCTCAGCATCACCGACGGGCTCAGGCGCAGCACGAAGTCGTCCGCCGGGTCCTCCGGGGTGAACCGAATATTGTCGTCGTACTCGGCCCGCGCTACGATGCGGGGCGTCACCACGGTCTCGGCCCGGGCCGTTCCCTGTAGACCGGCCACCACCAGTAGCAGGAGGCCTACCCAGGCCCGGGCCTTTCCCCGCTTCGGCGAAATCTTCTTCATCACACCCGCCCGTTTCAACGGAAACGCTCAGGGAACAAGCACCACGTCTCCACGCTCGAGCCGGATGTTCTGCTCCAGGCTTCTGCCCTTCCGGACCTCCTCGTAGTCAAAGGGCAGCTTGACGGTCTCGTCTCCCCGCTGCCGCAGGATCAGGATGTCCTCCTCGGCTGCAAAGGCGTTCAGCCCGCCCGCCATGGCCAGGACCTGGAGCACCGTGGTCTTCTGGGTGATGGGAAACATGCCCGGGTTGTTCACCTTGCCGATCACGTAAGCGCGCAGGCTGTTTGCTTCGAGCAGCATCACGGTCACCGTGGCATCCGGGATGTAGTCCGAGAGCTTTTCTCGCAGGGCCTCTTGGAGCGCAGCCACGGAAAGCCCGTTGGCCTGGATCTCCCCGACCAGGGGAAAGGAGATCATGCCGTCCGGAGGGACCAAGAGCTGCCGGGTGAGGCTCTCGTCCTTCCACACGCTGATCTCCAGCGTGTCCCCGGGGCCTATGCTATAGCGCTCCGCTTCCTCCCCTGCCCATGCAGGAGAGGCAGGGAAAGCTAGAACCATCAGTAACGCAGAGATCCACGAGAAGCGGGATAGATGCATGGACTGGCTCCTATTTCCGTTTGAAGACCCGAGCCTGTGACTTCAGGGCCCATGATAACAGCGCGGCACCGGCCGTTCATTGTCGGCCCGTACCATATCATTCCCGTTCTTTTCTTGGAAAGCCCCAAATGCTCGGGGGTCGGGAAACGGCCGGGCGCCAAGGGCCGGTTGGCTGAGTCGGTGGAGCGAGGGGGCGCGGGGAAAGGCCCGCATGGTGGTGGGCCCCGCGTTGAGCTGAAAAAGCAGGGCGATCTCTGTCCCTGCCTTTTTCGATGATCCGGAAACAGGACAACCGGACGGCTATTTCTTCCTTCGCCCCAAAGCGATCAGCCCTATCAAACCTGAGCCCAGGAGGAGCACAGCCGAGGGGACCGGAACGGAGCTGTTCTTGACCACGAAGTCCTGTGAGCCAGCGGATCCATATCCATCATCCGATACGAGGCGATAGGCTGCGGTGTTGAATAAACCCAGATCCGCCCCGCTGAGGGCATTCAGGTATTGCTGAGACAGGGTTGAATCCCACTCAGTCTCAGTGTCCCTGAGATAAAAAGACCCGTCCATGCCGTACAGATCATAGCCGGTTTCAGGGTCCGGGGTGTCCATGACGGACTCCCAGATCGCGACCTGGAGGCTTGCGGCATTGTGTTTGGTGGTGGCTTCCGGGAGATAGTTCTCCATGAGCCAGGTGGCCCCTACATAGGGTTCCATGATGTCGTAAAGGGAATAGGAGTCGTAGGCGCCTTCCGATATGGTCTGATCTTCCCCGCAAAAGGCCAATCCGCTGTAGTCGCCGGACCAGAGAGGATCTTGTGTGACGGTGAGATCGATGTTGTAGAAGCCGGTATGTGCCGTTACGTCATAGTTGCCAATCTGAACATGGACGCTTTCGTTCAGGCCTGACCCGGTGTAATTCATGGTGTCGACAGGGATGGTGTCAGCGTGCGAATTGATTGACGCCAGCGAGCAGGCGCTGAACAGCATCGCCCCAATGAAGATTCGTTTGCATGTAAGGATTGTTTTCATATCAAGTCTCTAACCTCATAATCGGTTTATTAGGTATCTTCCGTATCATTCCCCATATCGTGTGTGGAGCGAACAGCATAGACATGATTGAGGGGAGGCGTTGAACGCGCGTCATGATGAACGGATTGATGAGAATTAACGAGCCGATATCCTGTTTTCAGATATCGGCTCATGAGTGATCACCTGGTCTTTCGCTTCAAAGTAGTGTCAATCAAGCTTCAGCTGGTTTTTCTGCGAGCTATCCCTACAATCCCGACGAGTCCGCTGGCCAGCAGGAGTATGCTTGTAGGTACAGGCACCCGGCTACTCGTATTGTCTGTGTCCGCATAAAACTGGTAGGTGCCGGTGAAAGGGGAGTCAAATTTGAGATCGAGTTTTGCATACAGATCGCCTACGGCATCATTTCCATCCACCGCGACGAGATTGCTGTAGGTTGCGGTTACATCCGTATCATCATAATCGCCATTCGGTACAAAAGGGAATCCATCTGCTGAACCCGGTGTATCATTGGGATCATTTAATCCCGCATAAACGTCAAAAAACGTTTCACCAGGAAGACCGTAAATGGAGAGATTCGTGATGGCATCACCCGTTACATTGAGTTCCCAGATTCCATCGTAGGTGTAAGTATCGTTCGCTTCTTCAAGGCTCCAATCATTACCATACGCACCACCACTCACGGCCCCGGTGGTTTCCCAGATGGCCGAATCGGTTCCCCCGACATCTTTAGTTGTGGTGACTTCCATACCGAACATCAATGCGCCGGTTGTTTCAAAACCCGCGATCCCCGGGATGATCTCGGTATCGCCGTCTTGATATTGGACCGTGTAGGCGGCTGAAACAGTTGTTCCCCATAATACAATGAGGGCGACTGCAAAGCTGGCAGTCAGAAGCCTTTTCATTTCGATTCCTCCTTGAGCCCGCGTTCTATTCTCTCTGATCCTTGAATCATCGCGAAAAAATGGCCACTTATCAGCTTGGTTGGGTTAAAAAATAGCAGAAGGAACAAGCTTTGTCAATGTAAAACTTGCCGATTTTTCGGGCTGGAAAAAGCGGCTGTGCAGCTGAAAAAGAAGACTCTGTTTGCTATCTTGCCCCTGTGTTTCAAGGCCCGGGCAATGCGGCGTTGCCGCCGGTCCTTGAAAAAGCCTTCGCCCTGGCGTGTGCCAGTTCGCAGTAGTAAGGAACCATCCCGTCCAGCTCACCGGTTTCAAGATAAGCGTGGGCCGGGCACCATAGGCAGAGGTTGAAAAGCGTACAGTTGTTGCATGTCTCGAGAAAGGAGGCTCGCTCCGTCCTCATCTCCAGAAGCTTGGGGAGAAAGACGTGCCAAGCCTCCCGAAGGTTCCCGGTTCTCAAGTCGTATGCACAATCAGGGTGTCTAAGAGCGCTGCATGGCCGCAAGTATCCGTCGGAACCGATGGCAAAGCTCCCCGATGCAATACTGCATTGAAAGAGCCCGGCCGATTTCGCCGCCTGCTTCGGAATGGAGGACACCCGGGCACATTCCCTTTGGACCGCTTGCATGCGGGCCGGGTCCGACTGTTCGAGCGCCACGATATCGTCAATCGACAGCCTCTGCCTTTGGATCTCCCGGTTTCTTCCCGGATCGTGATCGTAACGAAGGTGTAAGAAGGGGTCGAATCGGTAGAAGTCCTTGGTCCGCTCCCGGCAAAACGCTCCAATGGCGGGGAGCTCGTGTTGGTTGGCGCGAAGGGCCATGGCTTTCAAGCGCACCGGCAGCCGGTGTTCAAGCATCGAGTCGATCCCCCGCCTGAAGGCCTCAAAGGATCCGGGAATTCGGGTGACCCTTTCGTATGTTGCGCGGCTCACGCCGTAGACCGTCGTCTCGATGTCTCTCGGGGGGTACGCTTTGAAGAGGTCCACCAGCTCAGGGGTGAGCAGGGTGGCGTTGGTGAAGACGGAGACAAGAAACCCCATGTTTTTCAGAATGAGGTAGATCTCCGGGAAGTCTTCCCGCACCAGGGGCTCCCCGCCCGTGACAAGGCACCAGAGAACACCCATGGACGCGGCCTGGGATGCGATGTCGCGGATCTCCTCGACCGAGAGCTCGGTTCGCCGTGCTTCCGCATCCGCCTCTGGGAGGTTGTTGTAACAGTGGCTGCAGTTGTGGTTGCAACGGGAGGTGAGCTCGAGATCGAAGGAAAGCGGGCGGCGGTGCTCCAGGGCACGCTTCCACAACGGGAATTCCTGCACCGGCACGGATCGAATGGATGTGCGCATCATGGACGCTTCACAAAAGAGGTGGCCTTTTCAGTGGACCGTGGGGCATCTCTTAACGGGACGGCCGTTTTAGGGAAGACCAGGCGATACAGCCCGGATACCCCCCTTGCCAGGGGCCTGAAGAGCCTGGCTCTGACAAGAAGCCGGATCAGGGAGCGTTCTGGACCCAACCCGAATCGAACGCTCCTTCCTCTTCGCTCCACGCGCGTGACTCTCCCGAGAATCGCCGATGTCTTCACGGGCTGGTCCAGTTGACACGCATTGTCCCCTGCACAGACAGAGCGTCTGTTTCCGGTGCGCAGGATTCTGTGGATCACAGGACCTCTGCTTCCGTTGCTTCGGAACAGGACAATGTCGCCGGGGCGGTACCGGCGACCGGGCGGAAGGCGCGTTACCGTGACAACGTCCCCGTTGCGCACCAAAGGATGCATGCTGGAACCCGAGGCCTGAAAGCGGAGGGCCGCTCCTTTGTGCAGCACGGCTTCCGCGATTTCCAGGAAGCTCCTGGCAGAGAGGCTGTGCATCGGACATTGCAGGGTGTATTGGGGGAAAGCGCGGGGCATGGGTCTTGGGGAAGAAGAGATTCAGCCCTTTGCTGCAGGAATAAGGATTTTGCGCCGGAGGAGTTCCTCTGCGAGCCCGAGAACATCCGCTTCGATCTTTCCTTCCGGTGCCTCGTATTCAGCGGCCAGATTGCACACGATGGCGCTGAGGCTGGCTTGTCCGTCCAAGTGGCTCCAGAACGCCTTTCCCGTCTCATTGAGGGAGTAAAGCTCATCCTCCATGTCCCCAATACCGGCGGTCAGGGGGACGATGACCAGCTCTCCTTCGATTTCTCGAACCACAATGTCCTCGGACGGCCTGTAGACGCCGTCCAGTTCAGCTTGTTGCACTCCTGCCTCTTGTCCTGTAGCCGGCCCGCGGGCCTTGTGATCGGTTTCTAATAAGAGAGCAGATGCCCCGGTCCCGTAATCGGGGGCAGGGGCATCGCCTGTGGAACGCGGGAGTTGCTTCGCAGCGGGTGCCAGTTGTTCGATTCACGATTCCGACATGACCGAGCAGACGGATCCACCTTCAGTACGGCACTTGCGACCGGGTCCCTGTGAGGACCGACCCTTGCAGACCTCGAGCACGGCTTCTTCAGGGCGCGTGCGGAGCAGGACCACCAGTTCCGGACGTTGCCATTTCAATCTTGAGCTTTCCATGGAAGGCCTCCTAAATACGCTTCAGTTGTACCCGTTGAATCAGGTCTGTAAATAATGAGGGTACCATTCATCACACTTTCAGGTTTTTATTCAGAATCATTGTCTTACAAGAGAACCGGGCTGTCAATCATGATTTTCGTGAACTGGTGAGTGCACTTGGGCTGCCTGATTGGATTGCCTGAAATGGGAATGTGTGAGTGCGCGGCCCTGGTCTTTGCCCCACAAGCGCGTCCAAGCGCTTTTCACCGTCCTGGGCGTTCCATGCCTTCTCGCCCTTGGTCAAAAGCCCCAGCCGCCTCGCTTCCTCGTGGGCTATATCGCAGAGGTAGTCCACAGGCGTGTCCAGGGTTCCGTGCTCCATCCAGGAATGGGCCGGGCACTGGTCGCAGAATCCTCGCAAAAAGCAGCGGGCACAGCGCTCGAGGAACCGAGGGTTTTCCGCCTCCATGGAGCGGAGTGCTGGAAACTCCGTTTTCATCACGGTTTCCAAGGTGGCGCCCCTCTGACCCACCTTGTGTGCAGTGCTGGGGTGGCGAAGCAGGATGCAGGGCTGAAGCGTGCCATAGGCGTCCAGGCACGCGGATCCTTTTCCCGCGCCGCAGAGGAAGAGACCGGGGCCGGATGAGCGTTGGAGGCGCGATAGCAGGTTCCGGGTCTCGGCCCCATGGCAGCCCGACCTTTGCTCCATCTCATCCACGCATTGACCGGGTGGGAGGCGGAGTGCGCGAATGGCTCGGTTTCTGACCTCGGAGTCCCGCCTGCCCCGGAGGTACAATAATCCGCCCCAGGTCGGCATATCTGGGCGATGGGGCAGGGATGACACCCACGTTCTCAGAGATCGCTTCTCTTCCTCATCGGCCCCGGTAAGGTAGGCGCGGGGCTGAAAGGGGATTCCTTCCTCGAGCAGCCGTTCAATCCCTTGCCACGCTGCATCAAAGGCCCCGGAGGTCCGGCTCACCCGTTCGTAGGTCCGGGGGGTCATGCCGTAAATGGTCACCTCCACAGAGCCCAAAGGAGGTACGCGCGAGAGCAGGCGAGCAATGTCCCGGGTCACCAGGGTGGCGTTGGTCACGAGGTCGACCCGCATGCCCAGCTTCCGCGCGTGCAGGTAGACTTTCGGGAAATCGTCCCGAAGCAGGGGCTCGCCCCCGGTCAGGCGTACCGAGAGGCAGCCCAGGTCCGCAGCCTCTTGGAGCAGTGACTCGAGTTCGGCCGTGTCGAGCTCCAGGGCCCGCGCCTTCCAGTCGTCAGCCGGCCGGTTGATGTAGCAGTGAATGCAGTTGTTGTTGCACCGCTCGGTGAGCTCCACATCCAAGTGGCCGAGAAGCGGATTTCGCGCTTTACCCAGCAGATCGCCCAGCCCGGCTGCCCGGCGGAAATACGGATTCCTCATGCCGGGGGCCCTTTCCGTCTTCACAGCCCGGCCTCCTCGATAAACCGGCCCAGGCTTGGCTCGGGCGAAAACTCCAGGACACGGCAAGTGACTTGGTGGCTGAGTCGTTCGACCACAGCCAGGGTGCGTTTCCACCAGTCCGCATCCACGGCAGGGCGCACAAGGCAGTCGAGCACCCGGTGAACCACCTCCTTGCGGTCTGATATCGGGACGAGCCGGTTCTCTTTGGCCTGACATAGAAAGAACAGGGTGCTCAGCGGTGCAGAGGCCCCGGACACTGCAGGCACGTCGCCGTGGCTCCAGGTACCGTAGGTACGAAAGCCTTCGGTCTCCTGCCGAACGATCATGCGGTCGTCGCACAAAATGGTGGCGGATTCTCCCAGCAATCCCGTGGTGGTGGATTTGCCCGCCCCGGACCGCCCCACGAACAGGTACCCCTTTCCATACAGCACAGCCCCGGCTGCGTGAATGAAAAAGGCGTCCCGCCGAGCCAGCACGCGACCCAGAAGAATCTGGTCTGTGGGGAAAAAGGTCAATGAGGGGTTCCCCCCTCCGCGAAACCTCTCGTCCCCGTCGTGGTAGACCACGCCCTCGGTGTGGTCTTCACTGAACCGGGCCACCTGGTAAATGGATGTCCGGCCGTTCTGCTGCGCCACGCCCAGGTAGGTCCAGCCGCGCTCGTTGCGGTGAATGCGCCAGGGCGGCTTGTCATAGACCACCCTGCCCAGGTCCTTCAGCTCTGCGTATGGGAGCTGAAAGCGGTGCCTCAAGCGGATCGTGTCCTCACCCGGCCCCTGGACCTCGAAGCATTGAAACTTCGTATGAAACGTGGAAGCGTTCATAGGAAGGTCGGAGTCCACCTGCACTGTCACCCCGCCGATTTGAAAATATCTCCGATGGGCCCGGTCAATCAATGCGCGCCACCCTCCGGATCAACGAGCCCGCATGGGCCGTGGCCTCCTTGAGACTTCCAAACCTGTTGGGATACCTTTTCAGGACGGCCCCCCCGATCTCCGCGAGGGTCCTCTGCCCGTCCACGAGCTCCAGGACCGCCTTTTCAAGGTGCCCCTCCTCGTTCAGCTCCGGCTGAAAGTCCTGCCTGCCGGCGAGCAAGTCCCTCATGGTGAGATGGAAGTTGGTTTGATTGAAATGCGCCACCATCCCTTTGTCGCGGAGCACATCCACCTGCCACTCCCAGTAAACCTCCTCCCCGTAAGGTATGGCCTTGAACGCGACCTCCACGCGATCTCCTTTTTGGACCGGAACTCGCGCAGGCAGGGGGAAAAAGGATTGGTTCCAGTGCGTGCTGGGGGCTCCCACCCCGCTGCTGATTCGCACCGATGGGGACAGCTGGGCTTCGAAGTGCCCCAGCATGCCGTCCAGGGAGCCGTCCCGCTCCAGGGTGAATTTGCCGGCGAATCGCGTGGGAATGGACTCGGTTTGGAAAAAATCGATCTCACCCGCCCTGGCAGGCGGGGCCATTTCCAGCACCGCTCCGGAACAATCGATCACATAGCGCTGATTGGCCGCGCTTTCCCCCACGTTCGAATAGTCGATTCCGTGCAGGGCCTCGCTCCACAACCCCACATAGCGGTTCCACAGAATGCCGCTTTCCACAGGGGTCAGGTGAAGCTCGAGAGAGCTGGGCACAAGGGCGCCTTGAGGCTTTAAAAAGCGTTTTCGCGCGTCGATTTGAAACGCATTGAGGTTCTCTTCCAGCCCGAAGTATCCAATGAGCTCGGAAGTGACCACGTCCACCCGCTCGGGCAGCTCCACCCGATCGGAACGTTCGTGGAAAAAGACCACGCGGTCCTGGAACCCGTTCTTTGCGGCGATCTTTTCGGCTTCCCGCACGACCCGCGTCTTTTCCACCGCATAGACCCTTCGCGCGCCGGCCTTCAGGGCCATAAAGGCCAGAACGCCGCTGCCGGTCCCGATGTCGGCCACCACATCGCCCGCGGCCACGGTTTCCCGAATGGCCCTTTCATAGGCCGCCATGCGGACCGAATCCGCGAGCATGGAGTGATGGGCCAGGATGCTTTTAAACCTCTGCGTGTCAACCATCTTGGGGACGCCCTTTATATTTTCAGATTCTCTCTGTCTCACCCTTGCACGAGCCGGTCTGAATCGGTTGCCCTCAATGGCCCTCGAAGAGGCCGGAACAGGCATCGAGGGGAGGCGTCTTAAATCAGCTCAACCTCTTTGGGGCAACTATACCGAGAAAGATCAACCTGGTCAGCCCGTTGATCAAGGTCCGGCACTAAGAAGCCGGAATGTCTCCTCGTATATGGTTCTTCGGGGTCCTACCGCAACGATTTCAATGTGCCGCTTTTTCGGCCGAACGCGATAGATGATCCGGTGGCGTTTCACGCGATAGCTTCTCAGTCCGCTCAGTTCATCCTTCAGGGCCTTGCCGATGGAAGGGTCATCGATGATGGCTTTCAATCCGGACCGAATGTGGGACTTGATTGCGGGATGGAGTTTTCTCAGTAAGAGAGCGACATCGTCCGGAACTCTGAGGGCGTATCCTCCCTTGGGGGAAGCCATCACTCGGCCAGCAGCTCATCCAGGGTGTAAAGGGATGCCTTTCCCCTTTTCAAGGAATCCAGGCCTTGCCTGACTTCCTCCATCAACTCGCCGTCAAAGCGAACCTTCATGGTCTCACGCCAGCTTTCAAATTCATCCGGACTCACCAGCACGGCAACGGGCCGCCCGTTCTTCGTAATTACCACCTCTTCATCGGTCTGGTTTACGGAATCCACCAGGGCGCTGAGTTTCATCTTGGCTTCCGATACGGAGACTGTATTCATGGCATGCCCTCGATTTCTTTTCCATCGGAAAAGTTCATTAGAGGAAAAGGGGCTAAATTCAGGTTGACGCAAATTCAGATCAAATTATAGGTTTCACACGATGGATTGTCAAGCGGGAGGAGTTGCGTTGGAAGCAACAAACAAGTCGTGAACCCGAATCCAGTCCGGGGCAAGTCCGGGATGACGATGGAGGGACTTTTACGAGCCCATCAAGTTTACAAAGTCAACAAAGTCCCTTATTCCCTGTACTCTTTGGCTATTGCCCAAAATTCGCGGGGTGTAACGATGCGGGTGTCAATGTAGCGGCCCAGGTCAAGAAAATCATTGTCGCCCGTGATAATAAAATGCGCCGACACATGCTGCGCCAGGCCGAGGACGTGAAGGTCGTTGGGATCTCTGCAAGCGGACGGATCCATCTCGTCTATCTCTGAAACAGAACCAATGGCTCTGAGATAGGCATCGATCATGCGGCATTGGTCGTCAGGAAGCTTTATCTTGTCCTTCAAATGCGCTGCGGTTTCCTTCAATAATGGTTCGCTCAGGAAAACCTCAAACCGATCGAGACAAAGCTCGAACAAGGCGTTGCAGAGACCTCGTGTGGCAAAAGCGGCAATTATCACGTTCGTATCCAAAATGATCTTCAAGAGATCATCCTGAAAACATCTTCATCGGACAAGATGCCCTGTGCCTCCGCAAAAGGAAGTGTCATGCTCCTCAACCGTCGAAAACGATGTATCGCCAAATACCTTTTCAGAGAATCGCGGACAATATCGCTGACCGCCTTGTTCTCATTTCGGCTCAATTCATTCAGGCCCTCTTTCATATCATCGGGAATGCGTATGGTGATGGTCTGGTTCATGCCCACCTCCTTTTGTGTTACAGTGTAACACGCATGTCCTTGCGTTTCAATCGTTTTTGCTTCTCCCCGCGTCTTTGGACCAGAGAGCGCCTCCTCCTCCCCGTGCACATGCCGCTGCCTGCCACCACAATGGCCGGGCCTTCCACGCCAAGCCGCGTTATTCGGCCCTTGCGGTCCTCATGAACACGATTTCCTTAAGTGGACTCTATGACCAGGAGGTCGCAGGAAGAGGGCACGGGCTGGTCGTTCCCCTGAGTGAGGCCGCAGTCCACCAGCATGTTCACGCTGAAGGCGCCGGCTGCATTGCCAAGCAGTTGGCACGCCGTGTTGATTCAGGCAGGGCCGCGGCCTGGGCATACACGATCTTTTGCCGTAATATGTTGCGAAATTGACCTTCCATGGCGGACAATATATGCGGTACTTAACCCTTTTGAAAGGAGAAGTCCGGGGCCGATCTGATCTTGTTTTTACCTGAGTGAATCAAGGGAAAGAATTTGTATGGCTGGAATGTCCGGCAATTTGATATCATTGGTCAAAAAATGAGTTGCCCCGGCCTCTAATGCCGCGCTGATCTGGATGGCATCCGGAGTTCGGATATTATGGGCGGCTCTGAGCTGTGCCGCCTGTTCCGCAATAGCACTTGAAACCTCCAGCGTCGCCAGTTTCGAATTAAGCAGGATATCCCGGTATTCTGCCGCCAACTCCTTGTTATTACTGCGTAGCGGATGCACCAGTACTTCCAGCAGGGTCACGGTTGAAGTGACAACCAAAAAGTTGCCCCTGTCCATGGCTTCAAAGAAAAGTCTTACCGTTTCAATGTATGTGGGGTTTTCTTCTATTAAATATATCAGCGGTGCGGTATCGAGGCCGACCGTTTTTCCCTTCAACCTGTTTATCCATTCCACGATGATCGTTCCTCATCAATGTACGTCTTTACGTTAAGTCCCTTCCAGATATCCTTGCCTTTTCCTTTTAGCTCCAAAATGCTCCGAGGCTTAACCTGGCTTGTTTTTTTACGAATCAGCATAGCCATTTCTTCTAATATACGAAGCTGATCTGATAATTTTAATGTTTTTATATAGGCCATTACTTCATTGTAGTTTACTTCCGGCATGATACGCCTCCCCTATTTCCCCCTAAGATCAAAGCACCTGACAGCTATATAGTGCGATCTTGGGGTCTTCCGTCATGATTGGATAGGAGTCTGCAATGCTCTGTGCGACAAGCATCCTGTCGAAAGGATCTTTGTGATGAAGCGGCGCAACGAACTTTCCTGCCAGCAGGCCAAGCTTTCTTTTGCCTTCCGGCTTATGGACTACCAGATCTACAAGCGGCAGGTTGTTTTTTGCTATGACTACCTTTTCGCCACGATAAACAAGGGCCACCAGTTTCGAAAGATTGGTTTTCGCCTCGGATATATTGACTATCTTCATGGTGCTCCCACTGCCTCCAAGTTTAATTGAACCTCTTGGGGACAACTATACCAAAAAAGGGCCGCATCGCTGATCATCTTTTTGCCCATCATTCACCAGGGCCTGGGTATCGGTCACATAATTACTCAGCCTGCCGGAATCGGCCGGCTTACCATGAACGGAGCTTGGTAATGATCTCCTGTTTGTCAATCCGGCACCATATGGACACCTTTCCCAGAATATCAGCCAAGGTGCCTTCACGGGATTGTGATTAGGGATGGTCAGCTTATGCCTGCCTGCGGGTGTCGTTTTGAGCAAACGGACGTGGCTGCCACGTTGACGAACAACTTCATATCCTAAGGAGGCCGGCAGAAATAAATTGGACAAAATTGCGCTCAGATTTGGGTCATATTTGGATGCGGCGATTGAGCAAAACCGCAGACGTAGCTGGACTACGTCGAGGATTTTGCGATTGAGCCGCAGCCGAAGATGG
>CAZQCK010000015.1:0-37271 GCA_964591925.1 uncultured Desulfobacterales bacterium | reverse complement strand
TGACCGACCTGTACGAATACACCATGGTCTACTCCTATTTCTGCAACGGCCGGCACGAAGTGGACGCTGTTTTCGATCTATTTTTTCGCAAGAATCCCTTTGGCGGCGAGTTCACTTTGTACGCCGGTCTGGCTGAAGCACTTGACTTTATTGAAAATTATCGCCTACAGCCAGAGGAGATCGACTATGTTTGCGCTGCCATGCCTCGTTCCAGCCGGCGGTTTCGCAAATGGTTGGCGAACCTGGACTGCTCTCAGGTAAAGGTATATTCCCTGCCCGAAGGCAGCGTCGTGTTTCCCCATGAACCACTGCTCAGGGTTGAAGGGCCGTTGGGAATCTGCCAGCTTCTGGAGAGCGCGCTGCTCAATCTGACCGCCTACCCCAGTCTGGTGGCCACGAATGCCGCGCGGATGCGGCTGGCCTGCGGTGAGGGCAAGAAGCTTATCGAGTTCGGCCTGCGCAGGGCCCAAGGCCCTGACGGAGCCGTGTCCGCCGCTCGATACGCCTATCTGGGCGGCTTTGACGGGACGAGCAACATGTTGTCCGGTTATCTGTTCGATATACCGGTCAGCGGCACCCAGGCCCATTCCTACATTTCATCATTCACGGGTCTGTCGGAGGTCAAACTGAAGGCATTGAAAAACGCCGAGGGCAGCGACGAGGAGTTCTTCGACAATGTCCTGCGGTTTCGTAAGGAGCTGGGCTACGAGCATACCCACGAAGGTGAACTGGCCTCGTTCATAGTGTATGCCCAATCCTTTCCCAACGGTTTTCTAGCGCTGGTCGACACCTATGACACACTGAGTTCCGGTGTGCCCAATTTCCTGTGCGTCGCCCTGGCGCTCCAAAAGGCGGGGCATAGACCCGTGGGTGTGCGTCTCGATTCCGGAGACCTGGCGCATCTTTCCAAAGCAGTGCGAAGGATGTACAGGGAGACGGGGGAGAAATATGCTGTGCCCTTCGGTGACCTGAATATAGTGGCCAGCAATGAGATCAACGAGGACACCCTGCTCTCGCTGTTTGAGCAGGGGCATGAGGTCGACATCTTCGGAGTCGGGACCCATCTGGTCACTTGCCAGGCTGATCCGTCCCTCGGCTGTGTTTACAAGCTGGTGCAGATCGCCGATCATCCGAAAATCAAGATTTCACAGGAGGTCACCAAAGTCACCATCCCGGGGCGCAAGACGGCTTACCGGCTTTACGGAGAGCAGGGCCGGCCGCTGGCGGACATAATGATCGGCCCGGAGGAGGAGCCGCCTCAGGAGGGCGAACGAGTCCTCTGTTGCCACCCCTATGAGGAGAAAAAGCGGACTTACATCATGCCGAGCAAGGTCGTTAAGCTCCACCACTGCGTGTGGGACGGCGGGAGGACCGGGCACACTCCGCCCCTTGCAGAGAGCCGGGAGCATGCCCGCCGGCAACTCGCTTCGTTGCGTCCGGATCATCTGCGACCGCTGAACCCCACACCATACAAGGTCTCTCTGAGCAAGAGTCTGTATGAATTCATGCACCGGCTCTGGATGGACGAGGCCCCCATCAAGGAGATACGTCTTCTTTGAAACCGGTTCAGGTTCCTATAACCAGCCCATCAACTGCCGGTGATCCAGACGGAAAGAGCTTAAACCTTCCGCTGTATGCAATATCCTTGCTGCCCTCTGTCATCAAAAAAGCATCTTGACTTGTATATTTTGATAATACACAATACCAATCAATGGAAAAAATATTTGAACAATTTTCAGGCTTTCAATGGGATAGTGGGAATATAGACAAAAACCTTATCAAGCATAATGTCGAAAACTGGGAATGCGAACAGGTGTTTTTTAACCGCCCCCTACTGGTGCTTGATGATCCAAAGCATTCCGCCTCTGAAAATCGCTGGGCTGCATTTGGAAAAACGGATATAGACCGTTTTCTTGTGGTCGTATTTACCAAGAGGAAAAACCTGATTAGGGTAATTTCTGCCAGGGATATGAAACAAAGAGAGAGGAAATTTTATGATGAAAACGGATAAAAATATTCCGCAGTTCGAGAATGAGGACGAGGAGAGGGAATTTTGGGCCACTCATTCCCCGCTTGATTATTTTGATAATAAGTCCGTTAAGAGCCCTACTTTTCCTAAACTTAAGCCGTCGGTCAAGTCGATCTCTATACGGCTTCCGGAAGATATGCTGGCGGAACTAAAATCCCTTGCAAACAAAAAGGATGTTCCCTACCAAAGCCTAGCAAAGATCTACCTTGCAAGGCAAATCTCTTTGGAACGTGGATCCTTACATAAGGTCTCCCAAAGAAAGAGTAGTTAGTTTGGCCCGAATTGATATCGTCTAAGACCCTGCAAATGTCTTTGTAACCCCAAACCGGGCTCTTATGACTGAGTAAAAAGCACATTTGCAATGGTTGAAGGCCCGGCAAAGCCCTTCCAGGACACCCGTGGTTGTTTTCACGGTAAACGGGAAGGGGCCACCAGTCCCGAAACTCGGAAGGTCTGAAGTGCTCGAGGATGTTGACGAACACAAGGCTCGGCAGCGCAATGTCCAAAGCCGGGACAGAGAGGACGCCCAGGGCCTCTTCAGGATCCTTCTTCTTTGCCCTCGCTGTCAATGTAAGCGCCGCAGGTCTCGCAGCGGTAGTGGGTCCCGGGTATGTCCTCGGAAGCGACCGGTTCGAAGTCCGAGTGGCGTTCTCCCCGAACCTCCAGGCACTCAGGACAGCATTCTCCGTCGAGCTCGCTTCGGGAGATGGTCAGATTGCACCGGCGGCACCGGACCTTGTCCGTGTCCGGAGTCACCAGGACGAGCTTGAGGTGTTTACACTCTTCCATAGGGTTTCTCTCGTTCTCTCAGGCGGAGCGTCCAGGGGCGCCTGCATCGGTCGAACGTGCATGGGCGTTCCCTTTGGTGTGAGTGTTTTTCATTCACGAAGGCGCACGAGCGTCGCCCCCCACCCCCCGGGACCGCTGTCGAGATGAAACTCGGCCACACGCGGGTGTTTATGCAGCACTGCGTGCACAGTGCGCCGAAGCACGCCCCGGCCCTTGCCGTGAATAATCCGCAGCTCCTGAATCCCCTTTTCCTCGCAGGCCTCCAGGTAGTCCCGCACTACAGAGGAGACCTCCCTCGGGGCAAAGGTGTGAAGATCCAGGGTTCCGTCGATGGGAAGCTCCACCACGTCCCGGTCATCCATGTTTTCACTCCACGGGGAGACGTCTCGTGAGAGGCCCGCAGCCGTTGAAGATTGCTTTCACATGCGCTCCAGGTGGGCCTGGTCCCCGAAGACCTCCTCCAGCTCCTGCTGCAGGCGGCTGAAATCCTCCTCGCCGTCCAGCTCCACCACAAGATCCTCCTCGTCGAGGACCTTGAGGAACCCGTGCCTTTGCACCACCTCGATGGCCCGTTTCGGATCCACCGTAATCCAGCCCTTCATGCGCAGGAGGAGCTCGTCTCCCTTGAAGGGCCGCTCGATGGTCAAATCCGCCTGCCGCTCTCGGGCCTTCCAGCCGATGACCGCAGGGCGCACGATACAGGGAGTCACCGGATCGTGTACAGCCGCACACCTAAACCACAGTCTCGATCGTATCAATTTCATCCTCCCTTATGCATCTCCCGCCTCCAGGCTCTCCAGCGCCTCCCGGACGGCATCCTGAAGGTCAGGCTCATCGGTCCGTTCCAGAAGGCCCTCCAGCCGGGCCCTCCACCGGGCATCGCCCAGCTCCCCGATCATGTAGACCATGTCCCCTTTTGCGGACAGATCCGCCTCCCCCATTCGGTCCCAGAGCGGTTCCAGGGCCTCCCGGGCCAGCTCGGGGTTGCGCTCCCCCACCGTCTCCATGGCCACCATGGCGCCCAATCGGACCGAAAAAAGACCCCCGGCCAGGAGATCGAGGAGTCCCGGAAACACCCTGCCGCGGTCGAGCATCATGCCGGCCAGTCCCTCGGCATCCCCTGCACGGATCATTCGAGCAAAGGCCTCGGCCCCCATGCGGGCCGGGTCTCCGCTGACAAGGCCGTCGGCCACCTCCCCGGCCCGGACCTGCCCTGTGAATCGCATCCCGTCGGCCAGGATCACCGTTGGAACGGCACGGACCGCTCGCGCCTCGGCCTTTTCCGGGAACAAAAAACCGTCTATCACCCGCAGGGTGATATGCGGGTTGACCAGGGGAAACGGGGCAATGCGGCTCATCACCGCCGGACAGTTGGGACACCGGGTGGTTACGTAAACGTCCACCAGAGAAGGCACGGAAACGCGTTCGAGCACAGCGCGCAGTTCCTCTGAGAGGCCTGCATCTCCAGCCGCCACCTTTGAAAGGAGATCCAGGAAAGGCGTGAACTCGTTCTCTTCAGGCACCATGTGAAACGTCCACAGCTCTCCCACTCGAATACCCGGAAGGTCTCCCCCTTCCGCCGTCTCCTCGCCGAGGTTCACCGCCGGCACCAACCGATCGAGCGTCGTGCAGAACGACACGAAGGAATCCGTTCGCCGGTCTCCGGATGCGATCAAGGTGATGTCCACGGGACCCGGCAGGGTCCTGCCCCACTGCCTCAGCGCCTCCTCTTGTGCCTTGAGCTCGGTTTCCAATACTGCACCGTCCCTGTTGAATTTCATGACCACCTGCAGAAGGATGTTATCTCAACCAGCCGGGTTGAATCAAGGGCGGAGCGGTTTTGATTGACAGAAAGCGGCAACGCCCTTACAGCTGGCATAGGGTGTCATCGAGTCAAGAGATTTGGTTTTCATCGTGCTTTTTTGCTTGCATTTGGATGAAAGGTGCGTATATTGAAAGTTCCACGTAAGGGTTCTCCAGAGGGGGAACTGGTTTCATTCTGTTAGGGTCAGCACCATTTGTCGAAAGTGGCCGCCCGAGCGTTTGAAACGGTGAGTTTTCGAAGAAAGGAGGGTGGCGACATGGCAAGTGGAACAGTCAAGTGGTTCAACGAAAGCAAGGGCTATGGCTTTATTGAGCAGGAAGACGGCCCGGATGTCTTTGTGCACTATTCGGGCATCACGGGAAACGGCTTTCGCACGCTGAACGACGGGGACCGGGTGACCTTTGACATTGAACAAGGTCAGAAAGGTCCGGCCGCAACCAACGTGACCGTAGAGTAACACGTCGGAACGACCGACATGCGCGCCGCCCTTTCGGGCGGCGCGCTTTTTTTTGGCTCTTCGGGATTTTGATGGAGTTGTAAAAGGCTCTGCGGACTGGAAGGAACCCCGTGAAACCCCTTACTCGATTTACGATTCCATGGCTTGCAGTCGCCTTTGCCGGCTGGGTGGGGCTGTTCGGCTGGACAACGGCGCAGAGCTCACAAGGAAAGGACTCATCCATGATCGAAGACAAGGTCAGCGCAAAAAAGGCCACCTTTGCCGGTGGATGCTTCTGGTGTGTGGAATCGGATTTCGACAAGGTGGACGGTGTCATAGAGGCGATTTCCGGCTATACCGGGGGGCACGCGGAAAACCCCACATACGAGCAGGTCTGCGCCGGGAACACCGGGCATATGGAAGCCGTGGAGGTTCATTACGATCCCGCCAGGGTCAGCTACCCCCAACTGCTCGACGTGTTCTGGCGTCACGTGGACCCCACTGATCCTGAAGGGCAGTTCGTAGACCGGGGGTCCCAATACCGCACCGCTGTTTTTTACCACGACGATGAGCAAAAGAGACTGGCCGAGGCCTCCAGGAAAGAGCTCGAGGCATCAGGCCGCTTTGATCAGCCCATCACCACCCCGATTCTGAAGGCGGGGCCGTTTTACCGCGCAGAGGATTATCATCAGGACTACCACAAAAAGCAGGCTCTTCGATATCAGGCCTACCGACGGAGCTCCGGCCGGGACGCGTTCCTGAAAGAGGCCTGGTCAAAGGAATGCCGGACGTCCTGCCCCAAACCGGATTCGAATGCAGTGAGTGCACCCTATGTGCGGCCCACCGACGGCGAGATCCGTAGAATGCTGACCCCCCTCCAGCACGATGTCACCCAGAACGATGGAACCGAGAGGCCATTCCACAACGAGTACTGGGACAACAAACGCGAGGGCATTTACGTGGACGTGGTTTCAGGTGAACCCCTGTTCAGCTCCGAAGACAAGTTCGACTCCGGAACCGGCTGGCCAAGCTTCTCCAGGCCCCTGGTACCTGAGCACATTGTGGAGAAGGAGGATCGAAGCCTGTTCAACGTCCGCACCGAGGTGCGCAGCAAACACGCGGACTCCCACTTGGGGCACGTGTTTCCCGACGGCCCGCCACCCAAGGGCCTCCGCTACTGCATCAACTCCGCCGCCCTTCGGTTCATATCCAGGGAAGACCTGGAAAAAGAGGGCTACGGGCGGTTTGAGGATCATTTCGACCGGGACTAGGACGTGCCCAAAATTCAGAAAGGAGGATTTTTTGTCAAGATCAAGGAGATCAAGAGGTGACGCGGAGGCGTACTCTCGTACGCCGCACAAGGAACCTCGCTGATGTTGTCCTGTGCAAGGTGGTGCTTGAACTTGCTGTAGGAAATCTCCAGGGACCGGACCCCGCCGACGCGCATGAAGGTTCCCAGGATCAGCCAGAGCAGCAGGATGGCCGCCAGGATCCGCCAGTTGAAGGGGCTGTTGAAGCCTCGGGGTTGGGGTTGGTTGAGTTTCATGGTCTGTGCGTTACTCCCGGTCTGAAGGTTTCCAATCCAGGTACACCGCTCTTTGAGCATCTGACGCGCCAAGTTTCGAATCTCGCCCATCAGCGGTCGGAATGCAATGGGGGGAAGCGTGTATCCCGTCCGTGCCTGGAGTGTATTCGCCTTAAACGCACAATCCGAACTCGACACAGGACCGGGCCCCGGCCCATCTACCCGGCGGCGGCCGCCCAAATACCGGATCGGCCCCATGGTCTGCGTGCGGTTCCATATGGCATACTTCTCTCATTTCACCCCTTGCCGGCCGGGCGCGAGGGGAAACGCCGGTAAAGCGGCCTTTCGCGTGGCTCGTGCTCGAGCACCCGCCGCCTGCACATTTGTCGAGGTTACGTTCGTGATGTCCATTTTCAGACGCTGGATTCCCTGGAAGTTCCTGGTCCGCCGGACGGCCAAGGCCTACGGCCTGATCGACCCGGTCAGTCTTCTCGCCCGAATTCGACGCTTTTCCCAGCCCTCGGAGGTAGGAGAACCCCTCGAGCTCATCCGTGCAGGGATCGTGTTTCACGCCCGGGGCCTGGTCAACACCAAGGCCATTCAACACAACCTGGACTGGATCTGGCCCTACTGGGTGGAGCGGCAGTTCAATCCCCGGGATTCCTCCTTTATTCCCAGGGCTTTCTCCATCACCCACGTGAACCTGACCCACCGAAACTGGACCGCCCTGGGCCGGCCCGATCTGGCGTCCTATCCTGTGGTGGATCCACGGGGTCTCGTCACCCCGCTGTTCGACGGATGGTCTCTGGATGTCTGGATTCTGCCGGAAAACGCCCCTCCCCTGATTCCCTCCAGGTCTTCGAATGCGGAGCAGGACCTGGCCTACTGGCCGGACCCCAGGGTGAAAACACGGTGCCGCTCCGGGGCCGGCACGCTGGAGACGGAAGCTCGAATGATCGGCACCCGGAACGAGGCGGTCCTGGAGATAGCCGCCACCGGGGTCTGCCCTGAAGGCGGACGGCTTGCAGTGGTTCTTCGGCCCTACAATTCCGAAGGTGTTCAGTTCATCGAACGTATCGAGGCCCTGGAAAACGGGGCCCAATGGAATATAGAGGGGAAGACCCCGGTGCTATTGAGCGAGGCTCCGGAGGCGACTCTCTTCTCCAACTATCGGGAAGGGGACGTGTATCAAAAAGTCCTGGCTGGAGAAGCCAACGGGGACAAGGCGTCCATCCGGTGCGAGGTGGGAATGGTCACCGCCGCGGCAATTTTCACCCTGCCTTCCGACCAGGCTCGAACGGTGCGCTTCCGTGTGCCGCTCGACCGCGCAACGGAATCCCGCGGAGGCGTCTCGGAATCAGAGGATATGCAGTCCGAGGAAGCCTGGTCTTACTGGACGTCGGATGCGCCCCGGCTGGAGGTCCCGGACGAACGAATCCGATTCCTGCATGACTCCGCCCTTAGAACCCTCCTGATGCTCTCCGCGGATGAGATCGTGCCCGGTCCCTACACCTACCGCCGGTTCTGGTTCCGGGACGCCTGCCTCATGCTCGAAGGCCTCCTCTGCGCGGGCTTTACAAACCGTTGTCACAGCATCCTGGACAGGTTTCCCCACCGCCAGAAGCTCTCCGGGTACTTTCAGAGCCAGGATGGAGAGTGGGACTCCAACGGTCAGGTACTATGGATCTACGACCGGTTCGAACAGCTTTCCCGCAGACCGCCGGAGCCGCACTGGATGCCGGCCGTGACCAAGGGCGCGGAGTGGATTCGAAAGAAACGGATTCGAGGGGACACGGGCACCCCCCACCACGGGCTCTTTCCTCCCGGATTCAGCGCGGAGCACCTCGGACCCAACGACTACTACTACTGGGACGCCTTCTGGGGAGTGGCCGGGCTGCGGGGCGCCGCCCGACTGGCGAGCCGATACTCAACCCAGGGGAAGAGCGAGGCCCTGAACCGGGAAGCAGCGGATTTGGAGCGTTCCGTCTTCCGCAGCATCGGCATGAACCCGGCGTTTCAAAAAGAGGGGTTGATTCCCGCGGCCCCCTACCGCCGCATGGACGCAGGCGCCGTGGGTTCCCTCGTGGCCGACTATCCCCTTCGACTGGTCCCTCCGGGCGATGCCCGTTTCCTTGGAACCGTGGACTTTCTCATAAAAAACTGTTTCTATGAGGGGGCCTTCTTTCAGGACATGATCCACTCCGGGATCAATCCCTATCTGACCCTCGCCATTGCCCAGACCCTGTTGAGGGCCGGGGACGACCGGTACCGGGACCTCTTTCTGCGCGTGGCGGATCTCGCCTCTCCCACCGGGCAGTGGCCTGAGGCGATCCATCCCTGGACGGGCGGGGGCTGCATGGGGGACGGCCAGCACGGATGGGCCGCAGCGGAGTTCCTCCAGCTTATTCGAAGCATGTTTGTCCGGGAAGAAACCGACCGCCTGATCATCGGCTCCGGCATCCTTCCCCAATGGATGGAAACGGGCACACCCCTTTCCTATGGCCCGACCCTCACGCCCTTCGGCCGGGTGACCGTCCACCTGGACAAGGTCCAGGACAAGGGACTCCAGCTCCGCCTGGCGTCGGAATGGCACGCAGAGCCTCCCGCTGTGGAGGCCCGGGTCCCCGGATACCGGCCGCAAGGCATCAGCCGTTTAGAAGAACCGGTCATTCTGAAACCCCTCCAGGAGGTCAGCCCATGAACATCTGCATGTTCACGAACACCTATCTCCCCCACGTGGGAGGTGTAGCCCGCTCTGTGCAGGCCTTTTCCACGGACCTGAAACGGCGGGGCCACCGGGTTCTGGTGGTGGCTCCGGAGTTTGCCGGAGACGAGGAGGTGGACGGTAAGGGAGTGGAGATCCTTCGCGTGCCGGCTATTCAGAACTTCAACGGAAGCGACTTCTCCGTCCGGATAGCCATTCCGTTCGTGATCAACGAGGTGATCGACACATTCGAACCGGACGTGATTCACAGCCACCACCCCTTTCTACTGGGCGACGCCGCGCTTCGGGCGGCCCGGCGAAGGAACAAGCCGCTCATTTTCACCCACCACACGCTGTACGAGCGCTACACCCATTATGTCCCCATGGACTCACCCGGTATGAAGCGGTTCGTCATAAAACTCTCCACCAGGTACGCCAACCTGTGCCATGCCGTGGTGGCTCCGAGCCGAAGCGTGGCGGATCTCATTCGAGAGAGGGGGGTACAGACCCGCATCGACGAGATTCCCACCGGCGTGGATCTCGATTTTTTCGCCTCCGGAGACGGGAGCGCCTTTCGGGCCGAGCATGACATTCCGGAAGAGGCATGCGTGATCGGTCATGTGGGTCGACTCGCCCCGGAGAAGAACCTTCCGTACCTGAGCGAAGCTGCGGTTCAGTGCCTGAAACAACGGGAGGACTCGAGATTCGTGGTGGTGGGGGAAGGGCCCAGCCTGGACGGAATCAAAGCGCGGTTTTGGGAGGAGGGTCTCAGCCCCCTTCTGGTCGCCCCGGGATCCATGACCGGCCGCCCTCTCGCCGACGCCTACGCCGCCATGGACCTCTTCGCCTTTACTTCCACCTCTGAAACCCAGGGCATGGTCCTGGCCGAGGCCATGGCCGCAGAAACGCCGGTGATCGCCCTGGATGCCTCTGGAAGCCGCGAGGTGGTCCAGGACCGGCGCAACGGCCGACTGCTGCCGGAGGGCTCGTCGGCCGAGGAATTCGGCCGGACCATGCTCAACCTCCTGGACGACCCTGAAACAATGGCCGACATGAGGGAGCATGCGCTGGAGACAGCCCGCTTGCTGAGTCGTGAAGCCTGCGCCGGCCGCCTCGAGGAGCTCTACCAATCGGTTCTGGCCGGAGAGACCCCGGGGGGCGACCCGCACGAATCCTCCCTGGACCCCTGGGAAACCCTCTTGGGCGCACTAACAGCCGAGTGGGAACTCCTGACCGGCAAGACCTCGGCGGCTGTGAACTCCTTTCAGTCCTCAGACTCGGAGTAAGCGCTCTCTACAGACATTACTTCGACGCTCATGGGAACCGGCGTAATGGCGGAAAAGGACATGTATAACGCTGTTCAGCCAACGTTGACTGCTTGACAGCTATAATGGACCACGTTATAATGTGACTCATGATAAAGACTTTTAAGTCAGCCGGTACTGAGGATATTTTTGATGGTAGGGTATCCCGAGAGGCGCGACGATGCTGCCCTCAATCTATTTGGCCTGTTGCCCGTCGAAAGTTGGATCAAATCAACCGAGTTCGAGAGATCCATGAACTGAAGGTGCCTCCAGGGAATCGTCTGGAACACTTGAAAGGCAATCGGGAGAATCAATACAGTATCCGCATTAATCAACAATACAGAATTTGTTTTACATGGGAGGATGGTCATGCCTACGAGATCGAAATCACAGATTACCACTGATGTGGGGCGGAGGATGCCTCGAAATCGTCCCCCTACACATCCAGGAGAGATGCTTTTGGAGGAATTTATAAAACCGCTTCAACTCACACAAGCAGAGCTTGCCAGGTGTTTGGGTGTTTCTTACCCTCGTTTGAACGAAATTATTAAAGGCAGACGTTCGGTAACTCCTGATACTGCTTTGCGGCTGTCTCGTGTTTTGGGTATGTCTGCAGATTTCTGGCTGGGATTACAACAAGATTGGGAACTTTGGCATGCAATGAACAGCCCTGAAGCAAAACAGATTAATCGCCTGAAACCGATACCAAGAGATCAACATACTCTTGCATAACCATTCTCTGACGAATTCGTAAAAACTGCATCCTCTCGCAAAGACGCCAAGGCGCCAAGGCGCCAAGAAAAACCCTTTTAATATCAATTATTTCACTTTGCGAACTTTGCGTCTTGGCGCTAATTATTGACTTTTTGCGAGGCCGTCAAATTTCAAAACTCTTGGAGGCAGAACGATGGAAACCAAAAATATTCATGAAACCAAAACCAACTTGTCTCGGCTCCTGAAGCAGGTTCAGGAAGGAAGGCCCTTTATCATCGCCAAAGCAGGCAAACCCATAGCCCGGGTGACCAGGTTTGATGCCTTGGAATCGAAGCCGGCAAAAAGGCTCGGGTTTTTAGCAGGCCAGATCGAAGTGCCGCAAGACTTCGATCGAATGGGAGAAGATGAAATCCAAGCCATGTTTGGAGAGGCCGATGCATCTTCTTCTTGATACGCACGTCTTGCTCTGGGCTGCAGGCATTCCAGACAGGCTGTCCAATCAGGCAATCGATCTTCTCCACAATCCGGAGAATCACCTCTTATTCAGTGCGGCAAGTATTTGGGAGATTACGATCAAACGGGGGCTTGGCCGCAGTGACTTCCGGGTGGAACCGGAAGTCCTCAAACGCGGTCTTGTGGAGAACGGGTACACCGAGTTGCCCATCACCAGTACGCATGTCCTGGCTGTGGGCCATTTGCCGGGTATCCACAAAGACCCGTTTGACCGGGTTCTCGTGGCCCAGGCCGTGACTGAGGGAATACTGTTGCTGACCGCGGATGATGTGGTGGCTCAATACCCCGGGCCTATCCGACGCATTTAAAACATTGAACCGAATCCTCGTGCAGAGTTTGGCACTTTCACAACAACAAAAAATTATGCGTACCTTAGAACACAGCCTGCGAAACAAACTCCATACCGCGGTTCTCAGTTTTTATTGTATAACGCTGCTCAGCCGACCTTGACGCCCTGAGAGCGGAGGTAGTCCTTCAGCTCTTCGATATTGATCCTCTGAAAATGAAACACGGAAGCGGCGAGCAGGATCGAAGCGCCTGCATGCACGGCCTCGAGAAAATGCTCCAGCTCTCCCGCCCCGCCCGAGGCCACCACATCGGCCGAAACCGCGGACTTGACTGCGCGGATCACCGGCAGATCATACCCCGTCCGGGCGCCGTCCCCCGCCTTGCTCGTGGGAAGAATGACCGAAACGCCATAGCCGTCCACACGCTTGGCCCATTCAACGGCATCCACGCCGGTGGCCGTCCGTCCCCCGTCGATGTACACCTCATAGCCCGAAGGCATGGCCTCGTTACGGTCCACATCTATGGCCACAGTGACCTTTTCCGGACCCAGCCCCTTGACCATGTCCTGAATAACGGCCGGGGTTCGAAAAGCGGCGCTGCTGGTGGAGATCTTGTCGGCCCCCGCAGCCAGCACCTCCTCGGCCGAGGCCACGTCAAAGATCCCGCCGCCCACGGTAAAAGGTACTGTGGTGACCTCGGCCACGCGTCCGACCACGTCGAGCATGGTGCTCCGGCCCTCCACCGTGGCGGTGATGTCCAGCAGGGCCAGTTCGTCCGCGCCCTTGTCGCAGTAGGCGCGCGCGCATTCCACCGGGTCGCCCGCATCCTGTATATCCACGAAATGGACGCCCTTGACCACGCGTCCGTTCTGCATGTCCAGGCAAGGCATGATGCGAATAGGTCGATCCATGACGTCTCTCCCTCCTTTTCTTTCTACCTTCCGATGTTCCTGCCGGCCTTCTCAGATTTACGCACGCCCCTTTTGGATAGGCGACCCGGCTGTTGCACGGCCTCGGTCTCACTCGCGTACTCTTCCAGGGGATCCTGAAGGGCCCCGGTTTACGAAGTCGGGGTCAAGACGGTCCCGAGCGCCCTTGTCCAATGGATGGGCACATGCTAACACCTGAACCCGCCCACGCGCAACCGCACTGCATACGCCGGCTCGAGCCCCGTCGCGCAACCAACAGGCGGTTTTGCACATTGCACAACACATGAACGGGCTGGAATTCCCTTGACATGGGGGATGAATGAATACAAAGTTGAGATGGTTGTAAGAGGTGTAAAATCAAGCCATCAGCCCCTGTGATTTCGGCTGGTTACGGTCTTACGGGCGGCGATGGAACCGGTTTTTCTTGCGAAACAGTCAATCCGGTTATCGCATTCTCTCAGCCTGAATTGAGCGCTTGTCGAGTCTGCCGAAGATGCAGGGAAAAAGAAAGCCCACGCGGGAAATAAGACGTCAACCGGGTCCCCGATGTGGGCTTTTTTTCATGGAAGGGGATAAATAATGGCCATGGTGGATGAAACCGGGACCCGGCACCCCTGGGGCATGGACCTGTCCAAGGTCAAATTCCTGGAGGTGTTCTCCGATTTTCCCGAGGGGGTCATCATTACGGATCGTACCGGAACCGTGGTGTTCTCCAACCGAGCCCAGGCAAGCATCGATCATATCGCCCCCTCCGAATCAGTGGGAAAACAGGTAACGGATCTCTACAACCTGAATGTAGAAAACAGCATGATCATGCGCTGCCTGCAGAGCGGGCAGCCCATCCTCAACCAGGTCTTCTACTATCGCCCCCCGCACGGAAAGCTCTGCAACGCCATTCACAGCGTTTACCCTCTGAAGACCGAAGAGCGACTCGAAGGTGCGATCTGCTTTGTGAGAGACCAGGAGATCATGCAGAAAGAGCTCTCCACATCGGCCGCGCTGGTGCGGGAGCAGGATCGAAATTTCGGAAATGGCACGAGATACATCTTCGCGGACCTCATCGGAGGAGACCCGGGGTTCCTGCGATGCGTGGAACGGGCCAGGGCAGCGGCCAACTCCCACTCCCCCATCATGATCGCCGGAGAGACCGGGACCGGGAAGGAGCTCTTTGCCCAGGGGATTCACAATTTCAGCTTCCGCAGAGAGCAACCTTTCGTGGCCGTAAACTGCGCGGCCCTTCCCGACACCTTGCAGGAGAGCCTTTTGTTCGGCACGGTGCGGGGTGCGTTCACCGAGGCCGTGGACAAGCCGGGCCTCTTCGAGCAGGCCCGGGGAGGGACGCTTTTTCTGGACGAGTTGGACTCCATGCCGCTGGCACTCCAGGCCAAGCTGCTGCGTGTTCTCCAGGAGCGCAAGGTGAGGCGTCTGGGCTCCGCTCGTGAGATCGATGTCAATGTGAAGGTCATCAGCTCTTTGTGCCAGGATCCGCGCGAATCCATCGAGGAAGGCACCCTTCGCAAGGATCTTTACTATCGCCTGGGGGTGGTGGTTCTTCGACTGCCCCCTCTCCGGGAGCGAAAGATGGACCTGGAGGCCCTGGCCCTCCATTTTATTTCCAAATGCAACCGGGAACTCGGAACGGAGGTCCAGGCGGTATCCAAAAATGTCATGGATCTTTTCCAGGCCTGGGAATGGCCGGGAAATGCAAGGGAACTGGAGCACGTGATCGAAGGAGCCATGAACGAAATCGGGCGAGACAAAGTGATTCGCATCCGGCACCTGGAGCGGGACCTTCTTTCCTGCGTTTCGGACCGGCGTCCTCCGGAGTGCGAAGTCTTCAGCGGCCACGCAGGGAAGGATCCCGCATCGCCCCCTGCAAAGGAATCAACTGCTGAGAACGAAACCGAATCGCCGGTCAGCTTATCCGAGTATCGATCCCGCCAGGAGCGCGAACTCATCACCCGTACCCTCGAGGAAACAGGAGGAAGGGTCTCGGCGGCGGCCCGCAAGCTGGGCGTCTCCCGACAGCTCCTCCATTACAAAATCCGCAAAATGGGATTGAACCCCCGCGACTACAAATAGGGGAGCCTACCCTTATGGGACACCAGACCATGCTACGCCCTTTTCACCCCGGCCTTCTCTCCGCAATCCTCCTGGTTTTCGTTTCCTTGATGTCTCTTTTTCAACCCGCACCTCTCTTTGGCGGGGACAAGACCGCGGTTTACCAAGAGGTGCCCCTTCCCGAAGTACTGTTTTTGTGCGGTGAACCCGTCCCCCTCCACCAGCGTCACGTAATGGAGATGCTCGACCGGGAGCTAACCATTTCGGCCTGGGATCAGGCCCAGGTGTATATGTGGCTCAAGCGGGCGGGGCGTTATTTTCCCCACATCGAGAAGCGACTGGTGGAGGAAGGCCTGCCGGAGGACCTGAAATATCTTGCCGTGGCTGAAAGCGCGCTCATCCCGCATATCCGTTCTTCCAGAGGCGCCATGGGACACTGGCAGTTCATGCCCGGCACGGCACGGCAGAACGGGCTTCGCAAGGACGGCCGTATAGACGAGCGCCGTGACTTCGAGCGGTCCACATCCGCGGCCCTTCGTTTCCTCAAAAAGTTGAACGACATGTTCGGGAAATGGACCCTGGCCATGGCCGCATACAACTGCGGCGACAACCGGCTCAAAAAAGAAATGGCGCGACAGAAAGCGGACAACTTTTACCAGCTCAACCTGCCGCTCGAGACCGAGCGGTACATCTTCCGCATAGCAGCCATCAAACTGATCCTGGAGGATCCTTCCGCCTACGGCTACAGGATCGAGCAACGCCGCGTGTATCGCCCGATCTCCAAGGATCGCGTCGAGGTCAACCAGTCGGCCATCATACCCATCGTGGATGTGGCCCGCGAAATGGGCACGGACTTCAAGACGATCAAGGAGCTCAATCCTCACATCCTCGGCCACCACATGCCTTCAGGCCGGTACTTCGTCAACGTCCCTCCAGGCCGGAGCGCCGAGCTGGCCGAAGCGCTCAAGAAAACAAGAAAGACCTATGCCGTAGGCGAGGACGGCTTCATCACCGGGAATCGCTACGTGGTGCAAAGGGGCGATACGTTGATCGGCATCTCCCGGCGCTCCGGCGTCCCCGTAGTGACCATTCGAGAGCTCAACGACATTCAGGGATCCCTCATCCGGGTGGGCCGGCAGCTCACTTTGCGCCGTTGACCCAAACACAGGAGTTTGCGCCTATTCCTTTTGTGCTCACTCCCCGATGATCTTCACCAGGACCCGCTTCTTTCTTCTTCCGTCGAATTCACCATAGAAGATGCGTTCCCACGTGCCGAAATCCAGACGCCCGTCCGTGACCGCCACCACCACCTCGCGTCCCATGATCTGCCGTTTCATGTGGGCGTCGGCGTTGTCTTCCCCCACGTTGTGGCGATATGACGACACCGGTTCGTGAGGGGCCAGACGCTCCAGCCAATCGTCGTAGTCCTGATGAAGGCCGGATTCATCGTCATTTATGAACACGGAGGCGGTGATGTGCATGGCGTTACACAGGACAAGACCTTCTTTAACGCCGCTCTTTTTCAGGCACTCTTCCACCTGGGGCGTTATGTTGATCAACGCCCGCCTCGTGGGCACGTGAAACCAAAGTTCCTTTCGGTAGCTCTTCATGCACCCCCCTTTCCGCCGTCCAAGGCCAGCTCCAGCACCTCATCCATGCGGCTGACCCTGTGAAACGAAATCTGTTTTTTGACCTTTTGGGGCAAGTCTTCCAGGTCGTATCGGTTCTCCTTGGGCAGAATCACGTGACGGATTCCGCTCCGGCTGGCTGCGAGGGCCTTCTCCTTGATTCCGCCCACCGGAAGAACCGATCCACGAAGCGTGATCTCACCGGTCATGGCCGTCTTGGACCGAACCGGCTTGCCCGTCAGAAGCGAGGCCAGGGCAGTGAGCATGGCCACACCGGCCGACGGCCCGTCTTTGGGAATGGCCCCCGCCGGGACGTGAATGTGAAGGTCCACGTCCTCGTAAAAATCCTCCTGCAGACCCAGGTCACCGGCATTGGACCGAATGTAGCTCAAAGCCGCCTGGGCCGACTCCTTCATGACCTCCCCCAGCTGGCCGGTGAGCACCAGGTTGGTCTTTCCCGGCATCTTGCTTGCTTCTATGAACAGGATGTCGCCCCCTGTGGGCGTCCAGGCCAGTCCCGTAACCACCCCGGGGATGGAAGTCCGCTCCACCACATCCATGGTGTACCTGGGATTCCCCAGATACTCCTTTAAGTCATCCGCCTCGATGATGTACTTCCTGTCGCGCCCTTCCGCCACCTTGCGTGCCACACCCCGGCAAACCGCGCCTATTTCCCTCTCCAGATTTCGAAGCCCGGCCTCGCGGGTGTACTCACGTATGATCTGGCGAAGGGCGGGCCTCCGGAAGGTAAGCTGCTTTTTCTTGAGACCGTGGGCCTTGATCTGCCTGGGAATCAAGAATTTCACGGCAATGCTCACCTTCTCGTCCTCAGTGTATCCCGAGAGCTCCAGGACCTCCATTCGGTCACGCAGGGGGGGCGGCACGGTATCAAGCTGATTTGCAGTGGTGATGAACATGACCCTGGAAAGATCAAAATCGAGCTCCAGGTAGTGATCCGAAAACATCACATTCTGTTCCGGATCCAGGACCTCTAGAAGTGCCGAGGACGGGTCTCCCCGGAAATCCATTCCCACTTTGTCGATCTCATCGAGCATAAAAACGGGATTGTTGGAACCCGCACGTTTGATCCCCTGAATGATACGACCGGGAAGCGCCCCCACGTAGGTTCTTCGATGCCCACGGATCTCAGCCTCGTCTCGGATACCCCCCAGGGACATGCGCACGAAATAGCGCCCCATGGCCTCGGCTATGGATCGACCCAGGCTTGTCTTGCCGGTTCCCGGAGGTCCGGTCAGGCAGAGGATGGATCCCTTGTGGTCGGGGTTCAGCTTGCGGACTGCCAGGTACTCGAGAATCCTCTGTTTGATCTTGTCGAGGTTGTAGTGATGCTTCTCCAGGACCGCTGACGCCTTCTCCAGATCTAGGGTATCCTCGGTACTCTCCTCCCATGGCAGGTCCAGAATCCAGTCCAAGTACGTTCTGGACACGGTATACTCCGAAGAAAACGCGTGCATTCTGGAAAGGCGTTCCAGTTCCTTTTCCGCCGCATTGCGCACATCTTCCGGAAGCGCCTTCTCCTCGATCCGCTGCCGCAACTCGGTGAATTCAGAGGGCTCCTCTTCCTCCATGCCCAATTCGTCCTGAATGGCCTTGAGCTGCTCACGCAGAAAGTACTCGTGCTGGTTCTTGTCCATCCCCTCTTTGACCTTGTCCTGAATCTTACGGCCCATCTTCTGAAGCTCGAGTTCCTCATTGAGAAACACGGTCAACAGGGACAGACGCTCTTTTACATCCAGACATTCCAGGATCTCCTGCTTCTTGTCCCGATCCAGGTTGAGGGTGGACACAATCAAGTCGGCCAACGAGCCGGGATCTTTCACGCTCCTTGACGCCTGCACGAGCTCCTGGGGGAGGTAAGGGGAGAGATCCACAATCAGCTTGAACAGACCTCGGCTGTTGGACATCATGGCGTCGAGCTCCTGGTCCTGCTGCTCCTGCTCCTCCAACTCCCATACCTTCGCCTTGATATACGGCTCCGTGGACACGGTCTCCCCTATGCCTATTCGAGCGAGGCCCTGGACCGCCACCATGGTGCCCTCATCGCCCTTGTTCAGCTTGACGATCAGGCCCGCGGTGCCCACTTTGTGCACGACCTCTTCTTCCGACTCGAGGTCCTCCATGTCCTGGACCAGAGAAACAGCAATCAGCTTGTCGGACTGAAGCGCCTCGTCCACCAACTGAATGGAGGTATCGTCTCGAATCACCAGCGGAACCACCATCCGCGGAAAAAGTACCGACTCCTGAACCGGAAGCACCGGCAAAATATCCGGCAGTCCGTTCTTGTCATTTTTCATGCCATTGGCTCCTTAACTGACCGCTGTCCAGTCTCCGTGAGAATACATCCCGATCAACCGCCGCAGGCAAGGCTGTAACCAGTTCAAATCACGAGGGCATATGACTTGGTTCAGGTCTTTTTGCAAATCCATCGCAATTCACCTTTCCCATGCAAATCGTCAACATTCCATCCACCAGTGTAGCTTCTATGTGGTCCGGATCAATCCCCACGGGAACAGGGAAGACCCGCTCGAAGGAACCGAACCCCATTTCCAACCGGTGGTACCGGGTGGCTGATCCTGAATGAAAACCCGGAAAACGCTTTCCCTCGACACGCAGGTAGGACTCATCGTATGCAATCTCGATATCCTCCTTGCGGATTCCCGCCAGGTTCACACGCACAACCAGAGAATCTTCCGTCTCGAGCATATCGGCTTCGGGGATCCAGCCGTCTCCTGAATGCGACAGCAGGGGACGATTCAGGTTCAGCAGATCGTCCATCATTCGATTCACTCTCTCGTAGACTCCGCTGATATCCCTTGCCAGCCTGACCTTTACTACGTACATGTAATACTCCACGTATCCATTGTTTTTCCGGATCCCTACCGGAGGCACAAACAACCCATACAATAATCACGATGCACGAAGAGTAAAGGGTTCGAACACCGGACCCTTTTCCTGGATGGAAACTAGCAGGACAGATCGGCCAAGACAGGGAAGTGATCCGAGGGATAGCGCCCGTCTTCACAATCCCGCAGAATGCGGACATCATCCACGTTGAAGCAACGACTCGCCAGGATCCAATCCATTCTGGCTTTCCCTGGAACGCCCTTGAAACCGTGGTGGGTGAAGGAGGCTTCACCCTCTTCGTTGTTCGTGTGTGCCCAGGTGTCGATCAGACCGGTCCGCTCCGATATCAGCGCATTATGGGTCCTGGACCCCGGGGCGTCGTTGAAGTCTCCCATGACCACGGCCGGCTCTTTCCTGTCCGAGACCCAATCCGCCAGGAGCCTGGCCTGGAAATATCTCGCCTCTTCCGCCATGTGGTCCAGGTGCGTCACCACAGCCCAGAAAACTCTGCCGGTGGACCGGCATTTCAGCTTGGCCGCGCTCATCATGCGGGGATATGCGCTGTTCCAGTTTTTGCTCAAGTGAACCCTTGGGGTCTTAGAAAGCCAGAGTTCCTCGCCTTCCAGCACATCCAGAGCGTCCTTTCGTACGAACAGCGTGGGATACTGGGAGGTTTCGTCGATCACACGGTTCTGCGCGTGCATGTGATACTCGGGGAGATGTTCCTCCAGGTAGCGAAGCTGGGTCCACCGTCCCTCCTGCGTTCCCAAGATCGACGGTGCGTATCTCCTGACCAGGCGTACGACAAACCCCCGCCGGCTGGACCAGGCATTCTCTCCGTCCCGCTCATTCTCAAAACGCAGGTTGAAGGTGATCAAGCGCATCCTCACCCCGAGAGCGTCCCAGGACACCGCGGCTCACACAAGCCCCTTCTCTTTGAGAATCATCTTGTGGAGTTCCTCGAATCTCTCCGCAGGTAGATCGCCGGATCGATCCTCGCGTGGCCTCAGCCGTGCGGCCCCGGTGGGGCACCGGGGCACGCAGACCCCGCACCCGATGCACCAGTCCAGGTCGACCGACGGGTGTCCATCTTCCAGGGTCACAGCCTGCACAGGGCAGATCTCGGCGCACTCTCCGCACCCGGTGCAGTCCTCCTCCGCCGTCTCCCGCAGAAAATAGGTGGCCATGATTTGGTCTCTGGGGATTTTTCTGCGCCGAATGGTCCCCACGTTCCAGCAGGCGCACCCGCAGCAGTTGCAATTGTGCTTGATGTCCCGGCCGGTGTTGTCCACAAAATGAACCAACCCCTCCTCCGCAGCCTGAGCCACTATAGCTTCAGCCTCTTTTCGGCTGATCTCCCGGCCCAGCCCGCGATCGATCACATACCGGGCCATCTCGTCGAACTTGATGCACACCTCTGTGGGGTGTTCACACGGCCGTCCCCGAAGAAGGGCCGTCATACGACAGGCGCAATGGCACACTGCAAACTCGCTGGCGTTGTTCAAAACGGCTTCCATGGCGTGGTGTGGAAGCACGGCCTGGGTGTCGGGCTCCAGGGACCCGGACACCGGTACATATCGATAGGGCTGCGTCTCCGAGGTATACGCCGCCTTGGTGACCCGCCGGTTGAAGTACTTGGCTATCAGCTCTGCCATGTTCCTTGCGGTGTCGGTTTCTTCCCCTTTCCAGAAATAAAGCTGGGGAAACCCGAATCCCACCTGCTGCAGGGCATAACCCTTCTCTCCTGTGGGCGTCTCTGCAGAAAACAGCAGACCCCGGTCAGCCAGGCGATCCAGAATATCGACGACCTCGTCCCCGGCAAGGTCCACCCGGGGCAAGATCTCATCAACGGGCACGGGCTGAAACGGAGCGATCCGGGTGGGCAGCGCAAGGGCCACTTGCGCCTCTTCGGGGCTGAAATTCTCGCGAAGGATCTCCAGAAGGTCCTCCGTTACCGGATACCCCATTCCCAGGGTGGACAGATGCTCCGCCAGCCGTTCATAAACGTCCTTTTTGCTTTCCATGATCCAGTCCTCCGTTCCCGGTCTCCCGAATATTCAACTGTTTAAACCCGACCGGGCAGGTCAACCACAATAACTCAGCCTCCTCGAGATGACAAGACGCGGGAAATCCATCTTCACTCTTCGTTTCCAACGGGGGGCCGGCTCTGCTATACTTTTCACACCGAAAGGAGAAAATGCCATGAACCACAGTGAACTGAATCCGGACTTACCCCTGCTTCAGGACGCCGAACTCAAAGACAAGCTGGTGCTGGTTCGAGTCGACCACAATGTGGTCAAGAAAGGAAAGATCAAGGACCCTTTTCGCATCGACGCCACCCTGCCCACCCTGTACCGCATTGTGGAGCAGGGAGGACGACCGATCCTGATGACCCACGTGGGGCGGCCCAGGGACAAAAAATCCGGAAAGATCACAGAAGACGGAAGGGCCTCGGTTCAGCCCATCGTGGATTACCTGGAACGCAAGTTGGCCGTACGATTCGTGGTGCCCCGGGTTCAAACCGAAGGCGACCTGGGGATTCGGGAGATGGATAAGTCCATCCAAAAGGACCTCCGCCGGCTCAAAGAACGCCGCGTACCGGGTATCTACCTGCCCAACACCCGGTGTTTCCAGGGGGAAGAGGGCAAGGGGGAGCTCAAGGGACGATTCGCTTCACAACTGGCTTCCCTGGCGGACGTGTACGTCAACGACGCCTTCGGATCCTGGCAGTCCCACGCCTCGACCCTCGACATCACCAGGCACCTTCCCTCCTTCGCCGGCCTTCTCATGCAAAAGGAACTCTGCAATCTGGAGCAGGCGATGAACCCCGAAAGGCCTTTTCTCTCTGTGGTGGCCGGGGCCAAGTACGACACCAAAATAGGCCCGCTCCGGCGTATCCACGAGCGCGTCGATCATCTCATTCTGGGCGGGGTCATCTACAACGCCTATCTGTGCGCCAAGTACGGTGTCCACGTGGAAGGGGTCGGGGAAGCGGACGTTAAAGCGGCCGAGGAACTGGTCACACTGGACAGAGACACGAAAAAGATCCTTCAACTTCCCGGGCTCATCGAATCCGACGGGCCCGATGCCATGGTGGACGGGAAACATCGAACCCGGTGGATTCGGGATTTCAGGGCCGGTCAAAGATATGGGTTCTTTCTGGACGCGGCCCCGGCATCCTTTGACGATCCCGACGTGAAAAGGGTCATCAGCTCGGCCCGAACCATTTTCGTAAACGCCGTGATGGGATTTGTCCCCCATTTCACCGCGGGCACGGAACGCCTCAACCGGGAAATCTCCGGAAACCTGCACTCGCGTAAGCTTTTCGGCGGAGGAGACACCCTCCAGGAGCTCAAGAACCTGAACCCCGGCCTCTACCTGGAGGCCCTGGACGATCCGTCTTACTACTACTTCACCGGGGGAGGAACCGTTCTCAAGGCCATGGAGGAGGGCTCCCCTTACGCGCTGGGGCCGGTGGATGCGCTTCTCAAGAACAGGGGTAGACGGCATTCCGGTTCTTGAGGCGACCGCCGGCCAAAAAAAATGCGGCCCCTTCCACGCCTGTTAAACCGTGGACCGGGGTCGCGACATGTTCCCTCTCAGGCTAGAATTCTTCCATTCTCCTCGACAGCCGATTGGCCGCCATGCCGCGTATCCATTGAATCTCACCTGCGCTCTTCAGCAGTTCCTGCTGAAGAGCCTTTGTGTACTCGCCTCTGTCTTCCCTGTTGTCGGCGACCTTTCGGGCCCGATTCATGGCGTCCAGTTGAATTTCATCGATGCGGCTTCTTTCCTGATTGGTCAAGTTGGAATCGTTCAATGCCTCGTTCATGATGTCTTGAATAAGTGGTTCCGTGTCTGTCATGCCTCCTCCTTTTTTGTCCGGGCCTGAAACGCACGTCAGCCCGCCTGAGGGCGGGCTGTTTTCACCGCTGAATCAACCCATTAAATTAAATTTTACCAAAACCCTGGGTTTATGTCAAGTAGTATCCCACAGCCAGGGAACTCCATCCCCCTATCCTCATACAAATAAAACCATTCCGAATAATGTCAAGGGGTGGAACCGAAGAACTCCTCCAAGGCGACGTGAAAGTAGTGCACGAAACGCGGGTAGTACACGATCCCGGCGTTATCGATATCCCCGAACCGAACCTTCAAATGAGCACAATATGCCATATCCCCCTCCTGAACCCTCCATGCATGCCGCCTCCGGCATCCACTCCTGAATTGAGCGTTTCAAGTCTGCGCACTCGGCAGGGACTTCTTAGCCGGTGCCCATCCAAAAATGAATTTTGGGCACTGCTAAGTTTCCAATTCAGAAAGGAGGATTTTTTGTCAAGATCAAGGAGATCAAGAGGTGACGCGGAGGCGTACTCTCGTACGCCGCACAAGGAACCTCGCTGATCGACGCTGAGATTGGCAAAAAAGACCCTTTCTGGATGGAAACTAGCCGGTCTCAGCCCCGCTGTCAAATCTCCCCTCAAAATCACCGCTTTTTTGCCGAAGTGTTTGTGCCGAAGTTGACATCCCGAAAAATCCGTTGTACATGGGCTGCTGAACGCCCGATCTTGGGGCGGAAAATGACCAGTCATCCGGTCAGGCCTTCAAGGCCGAGGAGTAGAGATATGCGAAAACCGATTCAGACGGATAAGGCACCTGCCGCCGTCGGACCTTACAGCCAGGCGATTCGAACCACCGACCTGGTGTTCACGTCAGGACAGATCCCGCTGGACCCGGAAACGGGAAAGATGGTGGAGGGAGGAATCGAGGAGCAGACCCGTCGAGTCATGGAGAACCTGCGCTTTGTACTGGAAGCGGCCGGGACTGATCTCACCCGTGTGGTCAAGTCCACAGTCTACCTTGCGGACATCGCTGACTTTGCCGCGGTAAACGGCGTTTACGCCCAGTTCTTTCCCACTGATCCTCCGGCCAGAAGTGCGTTCCAAGTCGCCGCCCTTCCTCTAGGCGCCCGGGTGGAGATAGAGACGGTGGCCCTGGCTTGACAATTGATGGTGGTAGAATATGAGCGAAAAGAGCTTTGATTTCTGGCAGGATCACTCCCTGCGATACCTTGAAATGGCCTTTCGATCGGACAGGCGGGAGACCCTGGCAAATCCTGACGGCCTGGGAAGCCGGACCGGCGATTGCGGGGACACGGTCACGTTTTTTCTCACGGCCGGAGAAGGCGGGATCCAATCGATTTGCTTTGACGCGAACGGCTGCCTCAATACCAATGCCTGCGCCAATGCGGTCTGTGACCTCGTCGAGGGGAAAACCCTGGATGAGGCGTGGAGCCTGACACCGGAAGAGGTGATCGATGATCTCGAGACACTCCCTCGGGAGCACACCCACTGCGCCGAACTGGCTGTCGGGGCCCTATACCTTGCCCTGGCGGACTGCCGGCGGCGATCCGGAAAGGCCGCCTGATCCCTGAGGCGGGACTCAAAGCGTGTCATCCAAACCCAGGGCTTGGGCCATCTCCTCCCCTGATCTAAACGCTTCTTCCAAATACTCGGGGTGCCCTTTCACATCCCCTTCCAAATCCAGTCCCCGATAGAGCAGGGAGCGCCAAAGGGTCATGTCCAGGGCGTCGAAGAAGTAGCGGACCGTGAGCAGGCTTCCCTCGAAAAGCCGCTTGCCCCGGGTTGCACCCGCCGATATGAACAGTCCTTTGCGATCCTTGTCCGGCTGTCCGAAAGGTTTTTTCTCCACCCAGTATCTCTTGACCCACAAAGACTGGCATCGATCCATCATGGCCTTGGTGTGCGCGCTCACCGCATAGAAAAACATGGGCGAGGCGAGCATGACGCCCCGGCAGGACAAGAATTCGTCATAAAGCCCCTGAAAGTCATCCTGAATGGCGCAACGCCCGTTCTCCTTGCAGGCGTAGATTTCCAGGCACGGCGAAATGGTCATGTCCCGCAGGACGAATTCCCGGACTTCCGCTCCTTGCTTTCGAGCCCCCTGCACAGCCCGGGCCAGGAGTGAAGCCGTATTACCCTTTCGACGAGGGCTTCCATAGACGGCAACGATATGGTTCATTTTCACTTCCTCCTTGTGCAGGGGCGGCCTGCCTCTCCGCCGCTCACTCCCGAATCCCGTCCCCCAAGATCGGGGGTTGTTCCACCAGTTTGGAAAAGGCTTTCAGCTCACAGCGGGCCGTAACTTCAACCCTCCCCGAATCACTGAAATGTGCCGATCCAGATGTTTTGTGGTTTGTTCCCCATCCGCCGTCCAAAAATCAACAAGACGACGGGGGAGGTCACCCACCATCCTCATCGGGATCATCCAGCGCTCTCATGGCGGCCCGCTTCTTCCTCAGGTGCCGGACAAAACCTGCCATCAGGACGGCGCCTGCAAAGAAAAAGAGGATCTGATAAAGGTGCTCGATCAGCACGGCGCTCCATGCGAACTTGCCCTCCAGATCTTCCAGCCAGGCCTGTTCCAGAGAGGCCGTGGTCAACGAGCAGTGCTCCCAGAGGGCCTGTTCAAAAGAGGTTCCCTCGCCAAGGCTCTCCAGGATGGAGAGCAGTGTGTCCACGCCGAACCGGTCGATCAGGAATCGAACCACGCTTCGGCTCTGTTCATAGGCAAGCAAGAGAGTGCGACCCTCTTTTTCAAACGCTTCGGCCAGGGCCTCCAAGGAAATGGTTCTCTTTGACAGCAGGGCCTGATCAAGAAAGGAGCGCTTTCTCGGGAGCCGGATCTCAGACAGGCCGCCGCTGGCCCACTGCGCGATCCCTTCGTCCAGCCAGCGGGGCAAGGCCCCCTCCGGGATGCGGGAGTGTAGAGAAAGATGGCACAACTCGTGTTGGAGGGAGGTCTCCAGGTTAAAGGGGTGGGACGACAAAGCGGGCAAGTCGATAAGTATCAGCTGGCGACGGGGTACAGCCAGGGCCACCACCTCTGCGCGCCCGCTAATTTGACGGAACTCGGCGCTTTCGCCCACCAGGACGACCGTGGGACGAAAGTCTATACGCCGGCGCAGGGTGTTCTCGAGCTCAGCCCGCACAAAAGGATAGAGTTGGAGGACATCTTCGGCGGACCGTCGATGACCGGCCGGGTATACAATGGTAACCTGTTTGTCGCGAAGAAAGCCGGGCTCGCCTGAGAAGGCGTTATCGGCCGGCACAAGGCCCAAAACCAACAGGAGGACTATCCTCCAACCGGGTAGCCACCGTAAAAAGGAACCCCCACGCAGGCGTTCTCCCGATGGGGGTCGGTATTGCGTAAGGATTTCCAGAAGGCTTACTTGATGGCGTCCTTGAGGGCCTTTCCCGGCACGAACTTGGGCACCTTCTTGGCTTTAATCTTGATCTCCTCGCCCGTCTGCGGATTTCTTCCCTTCCTGGCTTTTCTCTTGTCCACCTTGAATGTGCCGAACCCCACCAGGGTCACGGTGTTCTTCTTCTTGAGGGCCTTGGTGATGGTGCTGAACACAGTGTCTACGGCCGCCTGAGCCTCTTTCTTGGTGCTCACGACCTTGGCCACCTCATTGACCAAATCTCCTTTGTTCATGGTCTCCTCCTTTCATGTGAATGGATACCCACAAGGGCCGAACCGTATGTGACCATAATCAATCCTGCACGTAATTTCAACCCTAAAATGGCCGAAAAACACGGTGGGCGCTGATTATTCCACTCTCGACTCCGGGCAGGCCGATTTCAAGGCGGCTCCCGTCCGCCCCGAGGGTGATTTTCGGCCTCAACCGCACATTATCGGCGGCTGCCCCTCCCGCGGATTCCCGGTCGCCAATTCCTCGAGGAATGGTATAATCCGATCATGGACACCGAGATTCTATCCCTTCTGGACCGGCACGCACCCCTCACGGGTTTTGAGCTCCTGGAGGCCCTCGCCACGGACCACCTGTCGCTTTGGCGGCACTGCGTGGGCTCTTCACACCTGGCCATTCAAAGCATCGCCCGCTTGTACATGAGGCTGGATCGTAGAGTCGACGGTTATGCCAGACTTTCTCCGTCGATTCTCAGGGAGTTTCTCACCTATACGGTGGTGGCTCGACGTGGCGATGAGGAAAGCCTGGGCAGAAGAGCCAGAGCACTTTCTCGCCACATCCAGGCGGTGACGCGGGACAAATCACGACTCGCTTATCAGACCATATCGGCGCTGGTGAGCCGAGCGGACAACCCGGACCTGATCCGGGAAAAGGCCTGTTTTATACTCGCCGGGGACATCGTGTACGATATGGCCCACGACGTGCCCCGGCCCGAGCGCAGCACGGGCCGTCTCGTCCAGGGCTCGGACCTGGACCTGGTTATCGTTCTGGACGACGGATTTCCGGACGACCATCGCAAACGGCTGGATGAACGGATCTTTCGAGAAAAGCACCGTATGCTGATAACCCCCCAGCTCCGGGAAGAGATCGATTACGTGATCAAAGACCTGGACAGGGTGAGGGAACAACTCCGGTTCGACACCTTCCGTCGCATGGTCGCCTGCAAAATCATGCAGGAAGGGGCCTTGCTATACGGAAACGAAGCCCTGTTCACCTCCATCAAAAGGATGCTCGCCGCAGGCGGCGTCACCAACCGGCTGCTGGAGATGGAAAAAGCCGCCCGGCGTTTTCGTTCAACCGCCAAAGAGACCCTCCTCACAACGGACCTGGAAACGGCCCGCAGGGATCACCTTGACCTGTTCTATCCCACTGAAGAATCCGAGGAGTTTGAGTAGGGGCGCCTCAGGCACGCCCTGAATGCCGGCCTCCTTGTGACCTCAACCGGTGGACAGCTCCAGGTCCCTGTGGGTCAGGCGCACATCCCTTCCCTGCTTCCCCAGAAAACGATGGAGTTCCAAGGCAATGGTCACGGAGCGATGCCGGCCACCCGTACACCCCACCGCAATACTCAGATAGGCCTTTCCTTCCTTTTCGTAGAACGGAACCAGGTACTCGAGCAGGCGGCCGAACCGGTCCATGAACTCCCGGGTCTCGGGCCGCTTCAGGACAAACGTCCGAACCCTGTCGTCTCGCCCATCCAGCTTTTTGAGCTCCGGAACAAAGTATGGATTAGGGATAAAGCGGACATCCATAATAAGGTCGCTCTCCAGGGGAATCCCATACTTGAACCCGAAAGAAATCAAGCCGATCTGCATCCTCTTCAAGGGTGCGTCCCGGTGAACGAGTTGGATCACACGCTCTTTCAACTCGTGAACCGTGTAGTGAGAGGTGTCGATAATGTGGTCGACAAAGGGCTTGAGCCCCTCCAGCTTCTCGCGCTCCTCACGAATCCCCAACAGGAGGGTTTTATCCCTTGAAACTGGATGCTGGCGTCTCGTTTCGCTGTACCGCTTGATCAAGGCCTCTTCCGAGGCCTCGAGAAACAGGAGCTTGGGGTGATAGCCCTCGCGACGGATTTCTTCGAAAACCACGTGAAAGCGCTCCACGAAATCCTGCTGCCTCAAGTCCATGCCCAGGGCGATCTTCTGAACTTCGGATCCGGCGCCGGAACGCAGCTCTAGAAACTTGGGCACCAGGGACGCGGGCATGTTGTCCACGCAGAAATAACCGACATCTTCCAGCGCATCTATGGCCGTGCTCTTGCCGGAGCCGGAAAGTCCTGTTATCACAATGAAATCAAGATGCTTCATGAGCGATGACTTTCCTTCACCTGACACGCGGCGGCCTGTGTTTGCCGCGAAGCCGGGCTGTCTTGTAGAGTGCGGACAGGGCCCGTGCAGCACGCTCCGGTGTGGGAAAATTGACCAGTGTGCCCGCCCGTTCGAGTCCCTGCACCTCCTCGTCCCAAATTCCCGGAGGCGCCGGCAGGCAGGAAACCACGGGCTTTTTTTGGGCCCATTCGCGCAACAGGGGGGTCATGCCGCTAACCGCCGACCGGTTGGCGGAGGCGAACATCATGAGAAGCAGAACCGCATCGATCTGATCGTCTTCGAGAACCGCGCGCATCATGCGGGCGATGGTATCGTTGTCGTACCACGCGGGTCCCATGTCCACGGGGTTCGTGCGAAGGGCCAGCGGAGGAAGAAGCCGTTCCACCTCGGTGCGGGTGGTGGAACCGAAGGGGGGAACTTCAAGGCCGGCGGCCTCCAGCGCGTCGCATGCGGCCATGCCCGGCCCGGCCTGACCCGTCAGAACCGCCACCCTCCCTCCCCCCGGTAACGGGCTTCCTGCCAGGACCCTTGCCGCGTCCAAAAACTCCTCCGTGTCGCACACTCGAAGCATTCCCGCCTGACGGAAAAACCCCCTGTAGATCTCGTCGCGGCCGGCCAGAGAACCGGTGTGGGATGCCGATGCCCGATCACCCGAAACGGCTGCGCCCGTCTTGTAGACCACCACGGGCTTCTTCCCCCCGTGGCGACGGGTCGCTTCCAGCAGGGAGGCCGGATGCTCCATCCCTTCGATGTAGAGCGCGATCGATCGGGTGTCAGTGTCATCCATCAGATAATCCACCACATCGGCAAACCCCGTGTTCATGCGATTGCCGAGGCCGACGATCTTTCCCATCCCCATGCCTTCTCGAAGCGCCGCAAAGGCGGAGAGATGTGCGATGCCGCCGCTCTGGCTGACCAGGGAGACGCCGCCGGGTTCGCACAAAGAAAACTCCGGCGTGAAGGTTGCGTTCAGGCGGTGATGGCGGTTGATGAGTCCGAAGGTGTTGGGGCCGACCACCGGGATGCCCGCCTCGGTGATCCGATGAGCAAGGACATCCTGAAGACGGCCGCCTTCCGGATCGTCGATTTCCTTGAACCCCGCCGTGATAAGGACGATGCCGCCGACCTTTCTTCGCACACAGGCATTGAACACCTCGGGGACGATACGTGCAGGAATCGCGATGACCACCAGGTCCACAGGACCCTCTATCTCCTCCAGGCTCGCCGCCGCCTGACATCCCAGGATGTCTCGGGACCCGGGATTGACAGGGACGATACGTCCGGAAAAGCCGCCCTGAAGCAGGCTCGTCATTACATGCCATCCCAGCTTGGCAGGATTGTCCGACGCACCGACCACGGCGACGGTGCCGGGATGAAAAAGCGGGTCCAGATCTAATACGGGTATCACGGGCATGGAAGCGGTCCTCCGTTCTGGAAGGGACCTTTTCCTTTTAACAGGCTCGGCTCTTGTCATCAACAGGCAAATCCATTATAGTTGATCTTCAGCCGCAAAGGGCTCTTATCAGGGGCTTCATGCCGTCGCCTCTTCGACGGGACGCCCTTCGCGCCGATGCTCATCACGTCACCCGGGCCGGCCGAGGTCCGGGGGGAACCGGAGCTTTCGAGCCGGTGCAAGGAGGAAAGTCATGGATAAAATAGAGATCGTAACGGCTCGCGAGATTCTGGATTCCAGAGGCAACCCGACCGTCGAGGCGGAGGTCGGGCTCGAAGACGGTAGCTTCGGCCGGGCCGCTGTGCCGTCCGGGGCGTCTACGGGCAAATACGAAGCCGTGGAGCTGAGAGACAAGGCCAAGAAACGTTACCGGGGAAAGGGCGTGGAAAGGGCTGTTCAGAACGTCAACCGGGTGATCGCACCCGCGCTCACCGGAATGTCGGCCACGGACCAGCGCCTGGTGGACCGAACCCTGGTGGAGCTGGATGGAACGGACAACAAGAAAAAACTCGGAGCAAACGCCATTCTGGGTGTCTCTCTGGCCGTTGCGCGGGCTGCGGCCGACTCTCTCTACATGCCCCTCTACCGCTATATCGGCGGTACCGGCGTGTGCCGCCTTCCCATGCCCATGATGAACATTCTCAACGGCGGAGCCCACGCAGCGAACAACGTGGACCTGCAGGAATTCATGATCATGCCCATCGGGGGAAAAACCTTCCGGGAAGCCCTGCGGATCGGAACGGAGGTCTTTCACGGGCTGGCCTCAGTACTCAAGGCCAAAGGTTACTCCACGGCCGTGGGCGATGAAGGTGGCTTTGCCCCGGATCTCAAAAGCAACGACGAGGCCGTCGAAATGGTGCTCGCCGGCATAGAGAGTGCGGGTTATCAGCCCGGCAAGGACGTAGTGATGGCCCTGGATCCGGCCTCGTCGGAGTTCTACGAAAACGGCAAATACGTCTTCAAGAAGTCGGACAAATCGAAACGCAGCCCATCCGATATGATCGATTTCTATGCCGACTGGGTCGACCGTTTTCCCATTGTGTCCATTGAAGACGGTTTGGCGGAGAACGACTGGAAGTCCTGGAAGACCATGACGGAAAGACTGGGGAACCGGATCCAGCTCGTCGGCGACGACCTGTTCGTCACCAACACCAAAAGGATAGCCCGCGGCATTCGGGAGGCCTCGGCCAACGCCGTACTGATCAAGCTCAACCAGATCGGAACACTCACGGAAACCCTCGATGCCATTCAAATGGCTCATCGAGCAGGCTGGAAGGCCGTTGTGAGTCATCGATCCGGGGAGACCGAGGACACCTTCATCGCGGATCTTGCTGTAGCCACAGGTACGGGGCAAATCAAAACCGGCTCCCTCTGCCGCTCGGAGAGGGTGTGCAAGTACAATCAGCTGTTGCGGATCGAAGACGAACTGGGTGACATGGCCGAGTTCGGTCGGCCTTCATAACAGATAAGGCCTTCCCGTAGCGGGGCCCTGCAGCACCGGTGGAAGGCGTGATCGGTGAAGGACCCCGATCTTTCAGAAAAGGCGCGTGGTCCGGCTGCTCACCGGCGCGGACATGTGCCGGGATCCGGTAAAGGAGGATCCGGAGGCAAGGCCTTGACAACAGCAGGCGATTGTTCTATTTGGTTAGCCGCCGCCCGTTTTCGGCCCGAATCGGGCGGCGTTTTCAGTTTCCGACAATCCCGGATCCGGCCCTTCAGCGGATCAGGGAATCATGCCAAATGAGGAGTGAATCTCATGGACAGCCAAACCCAAAGCCAAGTCAACATGTGCATGCAGTGCGGGATGTGCTCGGGAAGCTGCCCCGAGTCCGGGATCACCCTGTTCAACATTCGAAAGCTGGTGCGCAAAAGATATCTCAAACACGACATTGATACCGCGCTTCCCTGGTACTGCACTTCCTGCGGGGAGTGCACACTCCGCTGCCCGAGGGACGTCAAGCCGTCCGAGATGATCTTCGCTCTGAGAGGGGAGCTCGTGGAGGAGGGGCAGATTCCCCTCTCCATCCAGAAGGCCCTAGAGAACACCTTTGTTCAGAAAAACCCCTGGGGCCGTCCTCGCCCCAAGCGCGGGGACTGGGTGAAAGAGGAAGGTCAGGACATCGACATCCCCCATGTGAAAGATACGGAGTCCAAGCGCCTGCTCTTCACCTGCTGCATCCAGGCCTACGATCCCCGCTGCATGGTCATTCCCATCAATGTGGCCAGGCTGTTTCATCAGGGAGACCTCGAATTCGGAATCCTGGGCCCGGAGGAGTCCTGCTGTGGAAACGAAATACGGAGAATGGGCGAAGAGGGGCTTTTCGAGGAGCTCCAGGAGGAAAACATTGCCACCTTTCAGAAGCACGGCGTCCAAGAAATCATCGCCCTGTCTCCGCACTGCATGAACGTTCTGAAAAACGAGTACCAAGACCTCGGCATCCCGGTAAAGCACTACACCGAGGTGCTGGCGGACTTGGTGGAGAAAGGCGATCTCGCATTCAAATCCCCCTACAACAAAAAGGTGATCTACCACGACCCGTGCTTTTTAGGAAAGCAGAACAAGGTGTATGACGCGCCTCGGTCTCTTCTGAAGGCCGTGGAAGGGACCGAACTCGTGGAGTTCGCCTACGCCCGGGAAAACTCCCTTTGCTGTGAGGGGGGTGGGGGACGGATGTTCTTCGAGGCCGAGACAACCTATCCTAGGACCAGCGAAAAGCGGGTCCAGGAGGCCGTGGACAAGGGAGCGGAAGTGCTGACCACGAGCTGCCCCTTCTGCGTCATGACTCTGGAGGATCCGGCTACGGAAAAGGACCTGCCGGTCAGGGAGCTTTCCGAAATCCTGGTGGAGGCGTTGTAAAGGCCGGCGGCGGGTTTCTAGAGGCTCAAATCACCCCATTCGTACTGCACCACCGCGGTCACGGCGATGACCGCGGTTTCCGCCCGCAGGATTCGCCTCCCCAGAGAGACCGCTGAGAACCCCGCTTCCAGGGCGCATTCAATCTCTTCGAAAGGAAATCCGCCCTCCGGGCCTACAACAAAGGCCATGACGTCGGATGCAGTGTTTCTGCGAAGAAACCCTTTCAGGTCGCAGGCCTCTTCCGACTCCCACAGAATGAGCTTGGCAACCGGGCGTTCCCTCCACCCCGACAAGAGATCCTCAAAGGAAACCGGGGCGTCCACCAAAGCGGGAGACGCACGGTCCGCCTGCTTTGCGGCGCTCTTTGCGATCTCCTTCCAGTGGCGCAGCCGGCTCGCCAGCCGCTTGCCCTCCAGTCGAACCACGGATCGCCTCGAGGTGTAAGGTTGAACCCTGCTTACGCCCAACTCCGAGGCCTTCTGAATCAAGAGGTCCATGGGGCGGGACTTGAGGAGTGCAGGGCAAACCGTTACCTCCAGGGGGGAAGGCTTCGGGGTCGGCAGGTCCCGCTCCAGGAGAAGCGAGGCTTCATCCCTTCCCGCCGATTGAATCACCGCCTGGTGGCGGACTCCGGTCTCGTCCATGAGCACCACGCGGTCTCCGGGTCCCATGCGGAGGACCCGGATCATGTGCCGGGCCTCCGATCCGGTCACTCGGACGAGGCGGCCCTTCGGCCGAATCCGCTCCATGAAAAACCGTCTCAAGACCCGGTCCCTTTCCCCGGGCGGACCGCGTCCGTCTTTTCGGCCAGGACACAGGCCCACTCCTCCTGGTTCAGCTCACCAACCACATGAAACCCCCTTCGAGCCAATGCCGGAGACACCAAGCGGACTTGCTCCTTGAGAAGGCCGGAGAGAACCAGGGTTCCACCGGGCCTGACCACCTTTGACAGTCCGGGAATAACGTCCTGAATGATGTCCAGCACCAGGTTGGCCGTGACCACGGAAAAATCCGTCTTCCAACCGTCGAGCGGCTCTGAAGAAAGCCGGACTGCCCTCTCCAGCCCATTGAGCTCCAGATTCCAGGCGGCCCAGCGAAGGGCCTCTTCGTCCACATCCACGGCCTCCACCGGCGCGGCACCCAGCAGGGCCCCGTACATGGCCAGAATACCGCTCCCGGTCCCTACGTCCAGAAGGCTCCAGGCATGGTCCGGCGCAAGATCTTCCAGAGCCCGGAGGCACATGCGGGTGGTGGGATGGCTTCCCGTACCGAAGGCGGGGCCGGGATCCATGCGCAGCATCCGCCCCTCGAGATCCCGAGGCGCGCGCTCCCATGCGGGCAAAACCAGGAGACCGGGGGTGACCTGCTCGGGCCGAAAATGTTCACGCCACGCCGTTCCCCAATCCCGGTCCTGAATGCTTTCCAAACGATACCAAGGCGGATCTATGTCCGGAAAGCAGGCTTCCAGCTCCGCCAGAAACCTCTCGATGTGGAGCCGGAGCGCCTCGAGAGGCGTCTCACCGGAAAGATAGGCCTTGAGTGCCGATCCGGACGAATCGAACAGCACACCGTCGCACCCGAGCTTTTCAATGAAAAAATCGCTCAGCGTCTCATGGGTGACCGGATCCGATCGAACGACGATCTCGATCCAATCCGAAGGACTGTGGAAGGGCGGGCTCATTTGGCTTCAAACATGCGGTCGGCCGCTTGAAAAACACGGAAGGAAAAGCCGCCCCCGAACAAATCCGGGGGCGGCCGTAATTCAGGCGGGTTTCCGGAAGACGTAGTTGAGTTGACCGTTGGGCAACTCATTGGCCACGGTCTCCAGCTCCATGCCCACCTCGATGTCCTCTTCCCCAAGGCCGTCCGCAATGCGACCGAACACCTTGTACTCTCCATAATCGAGCAATGCAATGGAATACGGCAAATCATCGCCGAAACCCTGCGGCGCATACTCGAGCTTGCTGTAGCTCACCAGCTTGCCCTTGCCGGTCACCTCGAACCACTCCATGTTGTCGGCAAGGCATTTGTAGCAGTCCGCGCGGGGCGGAAAGAACATCATGTCGCAGTCCTTGCATCGGGTCCCCATGACTTTGCCGCCCTCCAGATAATCGATAAAATCGTTGACCTTGGTGGTGGCGGTGAAAGGGACCGTTCCGAATTTATTGAATCGAGCGTCGATCTCTTTTTTCTTGCCCATGGATTACCTCCCGAGAATGGTCACGTTTCCGTACAGGCCCACACCCCCGATGTTGTGCACCAATCCGATCTTCGGGTCCTTTACCTGCATGTCGCCCGCCTCGCCACGGAGCTGGAGCACGATGGTGCGGATCTGGGAGCCGCCTGTGGCGCCGATGGGGTGTCCCTTGCTCAAAAGCCCGCCGTCCACGTTGACCGGAATGCTGCCCTCCTTGTAGGTTTCCTTGCCGCGAATCAGGTCCCTGCCCTCTCCCGGCTTGGCAAACCCCAGGTTCTCGTATGCCATCATCTCCGCGATGGTGAAGCAGTCGTGCACTTCGGCCACATCGATGTCCTTGGGGGTCAGTCCGGCCATTTCGTACGCCTGCCGGCCGGCCTCTATTCCCACGCTCAGACCGTTGAACAGATCCCTGCCGGCCAGGTTCACACTCGTGGAGGCGGCGCCGAGACCAAGGATCCATATCGGCTTATCACTCAAGGCCCTGGCTTTTTCCTCGTTGGCCACAATGATGCAGGAGCTGCCGTCTGCATTGGCGCAACAATCACCCACACGAAGGGGGCTCGCCACCGGGCCGGACATGGGACTTTCCGGATCGGAGAACATTTCCAGGGCCACGGCCTTGCGATACACGGCCTTCTCGTTGATCTGACCGTAAGTGGACGATTTCACGCGAATAAGCGACAGGTCCTCGGATGTGGTGCCATAGGTGGTCATGTGATTCCGCGCGTACATGGCGTAATAGGCGGGCATCATGGTACCGAAAGGGCTCTCCCACTGAATGTCCGCCCCCCGGCCCATACGCTCCTGGCTCTCGGCCGAGCTGATCTCACTCATCTTCTGAAAGCCGATTACCGCCACCGAGTCGTGAAGCCCCGATTCGATGAGGCTGTAAGCGAGTTTCAGCCCCGTGCTGCTGGAAGAGCACAGCGTCTCCACGTAAAAGGTGGGTTGAGGGGTGAGCCCCATGTACTCGGCGAACACGCCGGCCGGGGATCGCTGTTTGTCGTACTCGGGCGCCGAGCAAATAACGGACGCACCGATGTCCTTGGCGGCGGCCCCTGCGTCCCGCATGGCGTCCCTGAACCCCTCGAAAGCCAGTTCTCGAATGGACCCGGGATAGCCGCGGACGAAGGCGCTTTGTCCTACTCCGATGATTCCTACTTTTCCCATAAAAACCTCCCCGTTCTGCGGCGCGGCTCCTGCTCTCCAGCCGCACCGACGGCATGGACTGCCGTTTCCAAATGAACCCGTCTCCCTCGAACGAATGCCGCCCGCGTTCCCCCGCTTTCTCAATAGGGGGCCACGGTGCCTTCCGTCCGGTGAGGTCAATAAATCAAGGCGTCACTATAGGAAAAGCGCTCTGAAGGGTCAAGGTAAAAGGGCATGGGCAGACAAAAGGTGACCTCTAGGCAAGTGCGAACAGTGCATGTTCAAACAGCTCTCCGCACGGTCATGACGATGCGGTCGCACGCGTTACGGGCGATTTCGAGGCTCGGCCCCTCCACCATGACGCGGCATACGTTCTGGG
>CAZQCK010000014.1:33402-37576 GCA_964591925.1 uncultured Desulfobacterales bacterium | reverse complement strand
TGTCGTAGGTGTAGCCGATTTCTCCGTACCTGCCTTGGGCGTGGGTCAGGCGGTTGAGCTCATCGTAGGTGAAATGCTGGTCGATCCAGGGCGTGTTCGGACCCGTGACTGAGAGAAGATTCCGGTTGCCGTCGTAGGTGTAGATTCGCTCCATCTGTTCGCCCGGGTTGGCCACCTCGATACACCCGCACTCCCCGGAGCGGTTGTCAACCTCGCCTCCGGCTCCGGTACTCATCCCCGTGGGGCCGCCAAAGGGGTTGTAGGTCATGCCACTCACAAGCTGCTTGGTCGCACTGTTGTGGGTGGTGGAGAGACCCTCCATTCGGCCCATGGTATCCCGCGTGTAGTCCAGGGTCCGGCCTGAAGGGTAGGTAACGCTCTCCACCTTTCCTCCGGGGGTGTAGGCCTGACTGAAGCTGAACGAGGCCCCCGCCACAGTACTCGTCCGAGAGGTGAGCCTTCCCCGGGCGTCGTAGGAAAGGGTGAGGCTCCCGGACTGATCCGTCATGCCCGTCTTTCGGCCAAGGCCGAACGCACCCTGGTCGTAGGTGTAGGCAACGTTCTGGTTCGGGTCGGGGTAGAGCTCCTCCAGGAGACGGTTGAGATGGTCGTATGTGTAAGTGATGGTGTTTCCCAGGGCGTCGGTCTTGGAGACCAGGTTCCCGGCAGGGTCGTAGCAATAGTTCACAACACCCGCATCCGGAGAGTCGGCCTGGACCAGTCGGCCCAGGTCGTCATAGGCATAGGTGGTTTGGTTTTCCTCTGCGTCCGTGACCCGAATCACCTTCCCCAGGCCGTTATAATCGTAGCAGGTCTCCACATTCCCCGGCTGTATCATCCAGGAGAGCCGGTTGAAGAGATCGTATCCATACTCTGTTTCGTTCTCCTCCGGGTCCGTCTTCAGGTTCACCTTGCCGGAGACATCGTATCCGTACTCGGTGAAGGCCCCGTTCGCCTGGATTTCCTTCCACAGCTTCCCGGGCATGTAGGGATGCTGATAGTCCCACTCTTTCAGAAAGGTCCTTGAGTCGTCCGGGCTGTGCTTGCTCATCCGGATGCGGTTTCCCCGGGGATCGTATTCATAGCTGATGTAGTTGCCCTCAGGGTCTGTGATTCGGGTCAGGCGCCCGTAGTCAGGGTCGTAGGTAAATGTGCGGGTAATGCCCTCCTCGTCAGTTATCCACGACGGCTTGCCGGACAAGCCGTAGCCCACGGTCCTGGAACTCCCGTCTGAAGCGTTTGTCATGGACACCATCCGCCCCCGGCCGTCGTACTCAAGGCTTCGGGACTGGCCGTTCACGTCGGTCACCCAGCCGGGTCTTCCCGTTGCGTCGTAAGAGGAAAGCAAGGTGCTTCCGATAATGGGCCGGACCACCTCCAAAAGGTTCCCGTCCACAGGGTCATAGGCAAAAACCGTGGTGTCGCCCGGGCCTGGCCTGGGGCCGTTCACCGAGGTCATCCGGCCCCGGTCGTTATAGTCAAACGAGGCCACGTACTCGAAGGCCGCCACGTCTCCAGAATCGTCGGTGGTGTAGCCCTCCTCCACGATGCGGCGAAGGAGCCTTCCGGGCGACTCGTTGGGCGTACTGTTGCCGTCTGAGTCATAGTCCCACGTGGTGACCTTGAACCCCGCTGCCAGCACGCTGGCCTCGGTCCGGGTAAGGGGTGCGGCCATGGCCGGGTGATAGGTATAGAGCACGGTCTTTTCCGCGGCTGTTCCGTAGGCCCGGATTACCCGGCAGGGGTTGCCCCGCTCGTCGTGGTCCAAATAGCGGGTGACCGCGTCGTTGGCATACTCCACCTCCACCAGGTTCAAATTCTCGTCGTAGACCCAGCGCATGGCATGTCCATCGCTGTAGGGCATCCCTGCAATGCCGCTGATGGAGGCCACGCGTCTTCTTCCGTCCACACTGGTCAGCGTGTAGCTTCGCTGCGTGCCGTAGGCGTCGGTCACGTGGACCAGGGCGTCGCTCGCGTAAGCAAGGCTCGCACCCCGGCCCTCCACGCTGTAGTTTGCAACCGCCCGGTCCTGAGCATCGTAGGACCAGGTGTTGATCAGATGACCCGCCCGGTTCCTCTTTTCCGTAAGGTTGTTTGGATCCCCTGGATCAGTGTAGGCATAGGTGAAACCCGAGCCGTCCGCATAGGTCACATGGGAGAGGTTGTCCCCGGTATATGTAAAGCTCGCCCATATTCCGTCCGGCACTGCCGGGACCACCGGGCCGGTGATCCGGTTGAGCGTGCCGTCTGTGTTGTGGACAAACCCGAGCACCCGGCCCGAGGCCTCGTCCGTCACGTATTGGAGATTGCCGTCCACATCATAGGCCAGGGTGAGGCGGTTTTCCTTCTCGTCCTCTATCCACAGAAGCCTGCCGCTTTCTTCAAAGCAGAGCCGGGTCCCGTCCAGACGGTACCATACGTACCCCTCGGCCTCTTCCACAACGCGCGTGCGCTCGTGAAATACACCGCTGTATACTCCTGTGGCGCTCTCCTGAAAGTACCGGCCGCGGCCTGTGCCGTCCAGAATCCTCAGCAGGGCCCAGTCGCCCAGGGAAAAGGCCGGGTCCAGAAACGCACTGTAGGTATGGGACCAGCCGGGACCCATATCGCTCGCCTCGCCGCTCCGGCTGTTATAGCATGCGTGAAACTCGAGGCCCAGGCCGTTGGGGGAAGGCATGGTGACGTCGGTTCGCGCCTCCAGTACATTTCCGTTCAGGATGCGGACCGTTTCGCCCACCAGGCCGCCGCCCCCTTCCTGCTCGTCTTCGAGAAGACCGTGATCCATATCCTCGGGCGGGGCGGCCACCGTCACCTGGACCGCATCCTGAGCAGATCCGCCCGCACCGGTCACTGTGATGGTGTAAGCCGTGGTTTGCGTGGGATAGGCCGAGACCGAGCCGTTCACGTCCACCTCGCCGATTCCCTGATCTATTGTTGCCGTGTCTGTGTGCTCCGAGGTCCAGGAGAGCACTGATTCTTCACCCGGGCGAATCGTCAGGGGTGCAGCCGAGATATACACCGTGGGCTCGGGTGCAGTCACGGTCACCTTGGTGTTCTCCACAGCCGTGCCGCCGGGGCCGGTCACTGTGATGGTGTAGGTCGTGGTCTCGGCCGGAGAGACCGTGATCCATCCGTTGGGGTCCACCGAACCGATTTTGCCATCGATTGTAGCCGTGTCCGCGTGGGTGGACTCCCATGTGAGTGTGGATGTGCCGCCGCCCGGAATGGTATCGGGGTCGGATGAGAGAAAGACCGTGGGCTGCGGAGCGGTTACTGTGACCGTGGCCTCGTCCGTTACCGTGCCGCCCGGCCCGGTAACACTTATGGTAAAGGTCGTGGTCTCATGCGGGGAAATGGTAATTGACCCGTTCAGGGGTATATCGCCCACGTCGGGATCGATGGATGCGCTCTCTGCGTTCTCCGTGCTCCAGGAGAGAGTGCAGGATTCCCCGTTCTGAATGATCTCCGGGTTCACGGTAAGGGTAACCGTAGGCTCGGACTCCAGGAGTACAGGCACCGGATTCACCTGCCCGGCTGCAAGCTCTGCCTCCTCGCTCCAGTATTGATTGTTGTTGTGATCGGCGCGGAAGGCACACATACCCGCTGCAAGCCGAAAGGCGACCTGACCGTTTTCATCCGTGGTCTGGTTTTGTCCCAGGTAAGCGCCCCCTCCGGTGAACGCGTAGACCCGCACCCCCTCCACCGGTCCACCCGCTCCGCTAACCGTGACCTGAGCGTCGGCCATGGGAATGGCAATGCTCCCCTCCTGCCAGGTAAAGGGATCAGACCAGTAACGCTGTCCCTGAAAGTCCGCTCGCGCCTTGTACGACTGCTCGGGAAGGTTGAAGGTCACCCGGCCGTTCGCGCCTGTAGTTTGGTTCATCCCCAGGTACGCGCCCGCCTCGGTGAAGAGATAGACCTTGATCTCTTGACCAGGGTGGCTTTCCGCATCATAGGTCTTGTTCACATTAACGCTCACGTCCTGGTGGGCAATAGCCAGGGTGGCGGAGGGCGTGTCGGGGACGGTAAACACATCGCTCCAGAATCTCGAACCCAGGTAGTCCGCGCGGATCTTGTACGCCCCGTCCGAGAGCTCGAACCCCACCTGACCGTTGCTGTCCGTGGCGGCGTTCAACCCGAGATACGACCCTGACTCGCTGAACACGTAACACCG
>CAZQCK010000014.1:0-33302 GCA_964591925.1 uncultured Desulfobacterales bacterium | reverse complement strand
CCGTGGCGGCGTTCAACCCGAGATACGACCCTGACTCGCTGAACACGTAACACCGAACTCCCTCCATGGGACCGCCCGGTGCCCTTTCCACCGTCAGGGTGAATTCCGCAGCCTGCACCGAAGAAGACGCGGCATACACAACAGTAAATCCAACAACACAAAGGGTCCAAAAAACCTTTTTTGCCATGGGAAACATTGTATTCCTCACATGAGTGCTAAGGATTTGAACGTTGAAATGCTGGAACAGGGATATTGACCTGGACCGGAACAGCCTTCCTGAGCCGTTACCGGGCCGGGCAGGCTACGGATAGACAACAAGTCTCATGCCAAAAGACTTGGTTCTGCATTGACTGGCTGGAAATACTGAAGAAAGGAGGGATCAATCATGCGGTTGGATTCTGCTTGAATGCAAATCAATCTGTGCATTTTCAACCAGAATTTGTGCAAGCGTTCGAATGTTCCGCAACAACCGGCTGAAACACCGCCGGCAAGGCCTTACCCGCTCGGGCCTGCACGGGCGGATGAGTGGATAGGCAGAGAAAAGACGTGGGGCCAGAGAAGGCTCATTCGATTATGGCATATATGGCTTTGATTTTATTAAGAAACTATCATGGAGAGGTGAGGCGGCATTAGACATGCACAGTGTTCTGTGCATGTCTGATGCCGCTCTGTTTGGCTGGAGCGGAGCCTGTCGAGCGTTACCCCGCCCTCTTGCGGATGGCACTGGTGCGTGTGAAGAACCCTACTGCCTGCAAGTCTCATTAAAGAGCATACGAACCTTGATTGGTCCTCTCGGGTCTCGGAAGAGGTCATTGAGGGCGATTTCAAGGTTCCCTTTGAGGCTTTGCGTCTCGGATCGAGGTGACAGCCTCCACCACCTTGTCGCCCACGGCGCGGGTGCCCATGCCCATGCGCCCGGCGTCCAGGCTCTCCAGGTCCTCGGCCACCACCTTCTTGACGGCACCGAGCAGCAGCTGAGCGGCCTCGACCTCGCCCAGGTGATCCAGCATCATCTGGGCCGCGCACACGGCGGCCAGGGGATTGATCTTGTCCTTGCCTGCGTACTTGGGGGCCGACCCCCCGATGGGCTCGAACATGGACACGGATCCCGGATGGACGTTGCCTCCCGCGGCGATGCCCAGCCCCCCTTGAATGATCGCGCCGATGTCCGTGATGATGTCCCCGAACATGTTGTTCGTGACCACCACGTCATAGATCTCCGGGTTCTTCACCATCCACATGCAGCAGGCGTCCACATGCTGGTAGTCGGTCTCCACATCCGGGTAGGCCTCCGCCACCTCCAGAAACCGGCGTTCCCAGAGGTCCGACTCAAAGGTCAGGACGTTCGTCTTGGCCACCAGGGTAAGCTTTTTGCGCCGGTCCCTTTGCCGGCAGGCCTCAAAGGCGAAACGGATGCACCGGTCCACGCCCTTGAAGGTGTTCACCGAATCCTGTACTGCCACCTCGTCCGGGGTGCCCCTGCGCAGGAACCCCCCGCTTCCGGCATAAAACCCTTCCGTGTTCTCCCTGATAACCACGAAGTCGATCTCCTCCGGGCCCTTGTCCTTGATCGGGGTGTAGGCCCCGGGAAAGAGCAGCACGGGCCGGAGGTTGATGTACAGATCCAGCTCGAACCTCAGCTTGAGCAGGACTTCACGCTCCAGGATGCCCGGTTTCACGTCCGGGTGCCCGATGGCCCCGAGAAATATGGAATCCATATCTCGCAGGTCCCTTACCATGCCGTCGGGAAGCAGGGTGCCGTGCTTCAGATAGGCCTCGCCTCCCGCGTTGAAGGTCACAAAATCAAAATCAAGCCCGCACAAGGGCGCCAGGGCACGAAGGGCCTTTAGCCCCTCGGCCACCACCTCGGGACCGGTTCCATCACCGGGGATCACCCCGATTCGATACGACGTTGCCATGAATCACTCCTGTTGCCGCCCCGTATGTTCTGTGGATTTCCGGTGAACCAGGGGGCGTGATCGTTCAAGTGGTTGTCCGCAATGCGGATTCATTCCCTTTTATGGACCGGGGCCCCTTAGCCCCTAAGGACCGTTGGAAAACCGGCTCCATCGCGGGAAAGGTTGTGGTATCAAGACGTACGGTGTTCACGAAGGTAGGGCACCAGCCCGCCTGCTGCAATGAGCTCCTGCATGAACGGCGGGATTGGCTCCGCCTGAAAGACATCACCGGTCTCGGGGCGCCGAATCTCCCCGGTGGCCGGATCCACCGCTGCACGGTCTCCTTCCGCCAGATTCCGGACCGCTTCGGTCGACTCGAACAGAGGAAGCCCGATGTTGAAGGCGTTGCGATAGAAGATCCTGGCGAAGCTCTCGGCGATGACCGCCCGAATGCCCGCCTCGCGAATGGCCAGGGGAGCGTGCTCACGGGAAGAGCCGCATCCGAAGTTCTTCCCGGCCACCAGGATGTCCCCGACCCTTACGCCTTGGGCGAAATCGGGCCGTAGATCGGCAAAGCAATGACCCGCCAGCTCCTTTTCGTCCGAGACGTTCAGGTAGCGAGCCGGAATGATCAGGTCCGTGTCCACGTGGTCCTCAAATCGCCAGACCCTTCCTTCGATCTGCATGTTCACTCTCCTTCTCACAGGGGCTTTGCTTTTCCTTCCTTGAAACCGCAGCCCTTCAAAGCTCGGCAGGAGACGCGATCCGCCCCAGCACGGCCGAGGCCGCAGCCACGGCAGGCCCGGCGAGATAGACCTCGCTCTTCGGATGCCATGCGGCCTACGAAGTTCCGGTTGCTGGTGGCCAGGGCCCGCTCTCCGCCGGCCAGAATACCCAAATGTCCACCCAGGCAGGGACCGCAGCTGGGCGGCCCCACAGCGGCTCCGGCATCAAGGAAGATCTCTATGAGGCCTTCCCGAAGCGCCGCCTGAAATACCGCCCTGGAGCCCGGCAGCACTATGACGCGGGTGCCTGAAGCGGCGGTGCGGCCCTTTAACAGGGAAGCCGCCTGACGAAGGTCGTCCAGACGGCCGTTCGTGCAGGACCCTATGAAGACCTGGTCCAAAGGCACGGTTCCAGAGGCCGAGACCGGCCGTACATTGTCCGGCGAATGGGGAAACGCTACCTGGAGTTCCACGGCCGATGCGTCCACACGAAGTTGGCGTTCCACCTCGGCTTCAGGGTCACTCGAAAAGAACACCGGCTCCCTCAAAAAGCGACCTTGCGCGTAGCGCCGGGTGGTCTCATCCGGGGCTATAATGCCGTTCTTGGCCCCACCCTCCACGACCATGTTGGCCATGGTGAATCGATCGTCCATGGGAAGGCCGTCTACGGCGGGGCCGCTGAATTCGAGGGTCTTGTAAGTGGCCCCCTCCACGCCGATCCGCCCCAGGGTGTCCAGAATGAGATCCTTTCCCCGCACCCAGGACCCAAGCCGGCCCTCGTACACCACTCGAATCGTGGGCGGCACCTTGAGCCAGGTGGAGCCGGTGGCCAGGACCGCGCCCAGATCGGTGCTTCCCACACCCGAGGAAAATGCTCCCAGGGCACCGTAGGTGCAGGTGTGGCTGTCCGCACCAAGGACCAGGTCCCCCGGTCCCACGATCCCCATCTCCGGCAGGATCACGTGCTCCACCCCTCCGTTACCGGGCTCGTAGAAGTGACGGACTCCCTGCTCTTTTGCGAAGGTCCTCACCATCTTCGTCTGCTCTGCGGATGCAATGTCCTTGTTGGGAACGAAGTGATCCGCCACCAAAGCAACCCGTTCAGGATCAAACACACGTCCCGCACCGATCTCGCGGAAAACGCGGATGGCAAGAGGTGCGGTGATGTCATTGGCCAGTGCCACGTCAACGCGGACCTGGATCAGCTCGCCCGGACGAACAGACTCCCTGCCCGCATGGGCCGCGAGAATCTTTTCCGTGATGGTCATGGGCCTTGTCATCTCACAGCCCTCTTTCTTCCGATGAAAGCGACGGATTTCGTTTGAGGTGCTCCAGGCGATTCAGCCCGTTCACATAGGCCTTGGCGCTCGCAGTGATGATATCCGGGTCCGCGCCCTTTCCCAGGGCCACCAGCCCGTTTTCCTTGAGCCGAACCGTCACCTCCCCCAAGGCGTCCGTGCCCCGGCTGGCCGAACTGATGGAGAACCGCATAAGCTTGGAGCGGGTTCCGGTCATCTTGGCGATGGTGTTGTAGGCCGCATCAATGGGGCCGTTTCCGAACCCGGCGCTCTGCATCTCAGTTCCGTCCATGGCCAGCTTGACCATGGCCGTGGGTACCAGCTGGGTGCCGCTCACCACGTTGAGATACTCCAGGCGGTAGAAGTCCGGGGCGCGCAGGATCTCCTCGGCGTAGAGCACTTCGATGTCCTCGTCGAGAATCTCCTTGCGCTTGTCCGCCAGATCCTTGAACTTCTGGAAGAGATGATTGAACTGTTCCGGGTCCAGGTCGTAGCCCAGGGCGGAAAGCTTATCCCGAAAGGCATGACGGCCAGAGTGCTTCCCCAGGACGAGGCGGTTCTTGGAAATGCCCACGGTCTCGGGCTCCATAATCTCATAGGTCAACCGATTCTTGAGCACTCCGTCCTGGTGAATGCCCGCCTCGTGGGCGAAGGCGTTGGCCCCCACCACGGCCTTGTTGGGCTGGATCACGATACCCGTGATCATGGAAACCAGCCGGCTCGTGGGATAGATCTCCCGGGTGTTTATCCCGGTGGAAAAGTCCATGCTGGCCCGGTGGTTGTGGAGGGTCATCACCACCTCCTCCAGAGACGTGTTGCCTGCCCGTTCACCGATGCCGTTCACCGTGACCTCGGCCTGCCCGGCACCGGTCTTCAGCCCGACCAGGGTGTTGGCCGTGGCCAGCCCCTGGTCGTTGTGGCAGTGAACGCTGAGAACGGCCCGGTGCATGTTGGGCGTGTGCTGCCGAAGATAACGGAGCAATTCGCCGAACTCGTCGGGTAGAATATAGCCCACCGTGTCCGGTACGTTCACCGTGGTCGCACCTGCTTCGATGGCCGCCTCGAACACCCGGCAGAGGAAATCCCGATCGCTCCGGGACGCGTCCTCGGCCGAGAACTCCACGTCATCGGTAAAACCCCGGGCATAGCGAACCGCGTCCACAGTGGCCTGGATCACCTGCTCCCGGCTCATGCCGAGCTTGTGCTCCATGTGAATGTCGGAGGTGGCGAGGAAGGTATGAATCCGCGGCCGGGCGGCCGCGCTCACCGCTTCCCAGGCCCGGTCGATGTCCTCCTTGGAGGTCCTGGCCAGGGCCGCCACCCCCAGTCCGCGGACCTTCTCCGCAATGGTCCGAACGGCCTCCAGGTCTCCCGGGGACGCCGCCGGGAACCCCGCCTCGATCACGTCCACACCCAGCCGCTCCAACTGGGTGGCGATGCGTATCTTTTCCGCTGTGTTCATGCTGGCTCCGGGCGACTGCTCGCCGTCCCGAAGGGTGGTATCGAATATGATTATACGGTTGTCTTCGCCCATGGGTATCGCCTCTCTTCGAATAGCCCCGGAATCGGGGATGTCAAAAGCTCATGTCGCTGGATCCAACTGATTTCAAACCGCTCATGAGGCGTTCCCAAGGACCCTCCGCAGCCCCCCCTGTGCAGGGGGATCTGCGGTGAACCGCTCCTTTTGATTTCGAATAATTTGTTTGTCCTGTTCTGTTTTCACCTTTTACTCCAAAAATGAACTCGAGGGGCCGTAAAATAATCCGCTCAGCGGGCCTGGGCGTTTCGGACCTCCTTGTTGCCGTTGCGCACCTTGAGCAGCTTGTACTCCACGCTGTCTGCCAGGGCCCGCCAGCTCGCCTCGATAACGTTCTCGGAAACACCGATGGTGGACCAGATCTCCCGGGCGTCGCGGGTCTCGATGTTGACCCGCACCCGGGCGGCCGTGGCTGCCTTTCCGTCGATCACACGGACCTTGAAGTCCACCAGCCCCATCTCCCTGATCTCGGGATAAAACTTGTACAGGGCCTTTCGAAGGGCGTTGTCCAGTGCGTTCACCGGGCCATCGCCTTCCGCGGCCGTGATCTCCTCTTCCCCTTCCACCGAGATCTTGATGGTGGCATGGGAGGATGTGGGCGCATCACCGTCCTTCTCCAGGGTCACCCGGAAGGACTCCAGGGTGAACGGGGCCTCGAACTGTCCGGTCACCTTCTTGATCAGGAGTTCCAGGGAGCCCTCAGCCGCGTCGAACTGGTATCCCTGGTTTTCCATGACCTTGATTTGTTCCACGATCTTTCTGCTGTCAAAACCGTTTCCGCCCAGGGAAATGCCCATCTCCCTGGACTTGTATGCGATATTGCTCCGGCCCGAGAGATCGGATACCAGAACCCTGCGCTTATTCCCCACCAGCTCGGGATCCGTATGCTCGTAAGCGCTGGGGTTTTTCATAATGGCGCTCACGTGAATTCCGCCCTTGTGGGCGAAGGCGCTCCGCCCCACAAAGGGACGCTGGTTCAAAGGCGGCACGTTCGCCACCTCGCTCACGAAGCGGGAGACATCGGTGAGCTGCGATAGCTTCTCCGGGGGCAGGCATGGATATCCCATCTTGAGCTGAAGCACGCCCAGCATGGAGATCAGATCCAGGTTTCCGCAGCGCTCTCCGTACCCGTTGATCGTCCCCTGGACCATGCCCGCGCCCGCACGAACCGCAGCCAGGGAGTTGGCCAGGGCCATGCCGCAGTCGTTGTGGGCATGGATGCCGAAGGGCAGGGGGATGTTTGCGGCCGCCGCCTCCACGATGTTACCGAGGTCGTGAGGCATCATTCCTCCGTTCGTGTCGCAGAGCACGATTACATCCGCTCCCCCGTCCACGGCCGCCGCCACGGTCTTCAAGGCATAGACGGGGTTGCAGCGATACCCGTCGAAAAAGTGCTCTGCATCATAGATGACCTCCCGATCGCAGGACTTGAGATAGGAAACGGTTTCCTGGATCATGCGCAGGTTCTCGTCCAGAGTGGTTCCCAGAATGTCCTTGGCATGAAGATCCCAGCTCTTGCCCACCACCGTGACCACATCGGTCTCGGTCTCGAGCAGGGCCGCCACGTTGGGGTCCCCCTCAGTCTTACCGCCGGGCTTTCGCGTGCTGCCGAAGGCTGCAAGCCGTGCATTGCGGAGAGGGTCCTTTCGCATCATTTGAAAGAATCGGGCGTCTTTGGGGTTGGATCCCGGCCATCCGCCTTCGATGTAGGAAATCCCGAACTCGTCAAGTTTTCGGGCGATGTTCATCTTATCCTCGGCCGACAGGGTGACCTGCTCGCCCTGGGTGCCGTCTCGAAGTGTGGTGTCATAAAGGGTTACCGCTTGCATGTGATGACTCCTCATATTGAAATGCAAAAAAAATCCGTTATCAGGAAAGACCTGATAACGGATTTTTTTGAAGTACAAGTAAGGACTATTCCATCATCAGGCCCGGTGGTTTGAGACCCCTGCCAAGGAGGAAAAGCAACAGAGCGCACACGAGTGCCCCTGCTGCGGTGATAATGATGATGGCCTGTACGGCGGCAAAGCTCATGGCTGCCTCGATCTCAAGTCGTCTTTATACTGAAAATAAAAGGCCATAATACATTGGTCCTTATGGCTGTCAACTCTTTTTTCTCTCCCGGGAAGCAGAGCACCCTCGAATCTTGGATCCGGGCTTCCTGCGAGTCCCTATTCCAGAGGATCAACAGACAGCCCGAGTTCCTCGAGCTGCCCTTGGCCCACACTGGAAGGGGCTCCAGTGAGCGGGCAGGCGGCGCGCTGGGTCTTGGGAAAGGCGATTACCTCCCGAATGCTCTCTGAGCCGGTCATGACGGCTACCAGGCGATCGAACCCCAGCGCCATGCCGGCATGAGGGGGGGCCCCGTACTTCAGGGCCTCCAGGAAAAAGCCGAACTTGGCGTGGGCCTCCTCCGAAGAAATCCCCAGCACTCGAAAAACCTCGTCCTGGAGCCCGCGCGTGTGGATCCGCACGCTTCCCCCGCCGATCTCGCTTCCGTTCAGCACGAGGTCGTAGGCCCGGGCCCTGACCGTTTCCGGGCGGTCTTGTAGCCGCGGCAAATCCTCCTCGAGCGGTGCGGTGAAGGGGTGATGCACGGCCTGGAGGCGGCCTTCTTCCTCATCATACTCCAGCAGGGGAAACTCGGTCACCCAGGCGAACGCGGGATCGCTTCCCTGAACCAGCCCTAGCCTACGGGCCAAATGCAGGCGGAGCATGCCGAGCACGTGGAGGACCGTCTCATTCTTGTCCGAGACCAGGAGCATGAGGTCACCCGGTCCAGCGCCGGCGTCCCGGTTGACCGCCCGCTGAAGATCGTCGGGAAAAAACTTCTTGATAGGGGACCCCCAGCCGTTCTCCGTCACCTTGACCCAGGCCAGGCCCCGAGCTCCCCATTCGGCCGCCGAAGATCCCAGCTCGTCCAGGTCTTTTCTCGAAAACCCCTCCGCCGCCCCAGGGACTGTAACGGCCTTTACCACGCCCCCATTGTCGATCGCTTGACGAAACACGCGGAACTCGGAATCGCCCGCCGGTCCGGTTAGATCGCGGATCTCCAGGCCGAAACGGGTGTCCGGCCGGTCCGTGCCGAACCGGTCCATGGCTTCTCTATAGGTCATTCGGGAAAAAGGACGAGGGATCTCCTTCTCGAGCACCACCTCATAAAGCGTCGCCATCATGCCTTCGTGAAGGTCCATGACCGCCGCCTCGTCCACAAAAGACATCTCCAGGTCCACCTGGGTGAACTCGGGCTGGCGGTCGGCCCTCAGGTCTTCGTCTCGAAAACACCGAACGATCTGGTAGTAGCGGTCGAATCCGGAAACCATGAGGAGCTGCTTGAAGAGCTGGGGGGACTGAGGCAAGGCGTAGAACCGGCCCCGGCTCACCCGGCTGGGCACCAGATAGTCCCTCGCGCCCTCGGGCGTGCTCTTGGTGAGAAAGGGAGTCTCCACCTCCAGAAACCCCTCTTTGTCGAGGTAATTCCGCACACAGGCGGCGATCCTGTGACGCATGCGGAAGTTGCGAAACACGCGCGGGCGGCGAAGCTCCAGGTACCGGTGTTTGAGTCGCAGGGTCTCGGAGGCGTCCACCGCACCGGCCACTTGAAACGGCGGGATCTCGGTTCTGTTCAAGATCTTGAGTGCCGTCACCCGCACCTCCACCGCGCCCGTGGTCATGTTCGGATTCTCCTGGCCCTCCAGCCGGGGGGTGGTCTCTCCGCGCACGGCGATGACCCATTCGGCCCTGAGCACATGGGCCCGCTCGTGGGCCACGGCATCCACATGGGGGTCGAACACCACCTGGGTGATGCCCTCCCGGTCCCGAAGGTCGATGAAAATCAGATTTCCCAGATCCCTTCGCACATGGACCCATCCCATGAGCACGACCTCGTATCCCGTATGTTCGGCACGCAGCGCTCCGCAGTCATGGGTCCTCTTCCACTCTTCCAGCGTATCGATCTGCAAATGATTTTCTTCCTTCACTTCTCTTCGAGCCCCCTGTGCCCTGCCGGTTCTTCAAGTCGCCCCAAGAGGTTCGTAAGGCGCTCCATCAGATCCTTCAAAGGGATCTCTTCCTGGGCCTTGGTCTCCATATCCCGAAGGAGTCCCCGCCCCTCTTTGAGCTCATTCTCGCCCACTATGAGGACCTTTGGAGCGCCGAGCCGGTCCGCCCGCTTCATTTGGGCCTTGAGACTTCTGGGGGCGTAATCCATCTCCACCCGGCGGCCGGCCTTGCGAAGCGCAATCACCCAGGAAAACGCCTTTCGGGCCGCCTCCTCGCCCAGCGCCGCCACATACAGGGAGGGGACCGGCACTGCAGGTCGGCGAACCTCGTTCATCAGGGCTATCACCCGCTCCACGCCGATGGCGAACCCGATGGCCGGGTGGTCCGGTCCTCCCAGCTGTCTGACCAGACCGTCATAGCGCCCTCCTCCGGCCACCGCGTTCTGGGCGCCCAACCGATCCGTCTGAATCTCGAAAGCGGTCCGCGTGTAGTAATCGAGCCCGCGCACCAGCCTGGCCTCTACCCTGTATGAAACGCCGGCTTCCTCGAGCAGTCCCTTCAGGGTGTCAAAATGCTCACGGCAATCCCCGCAGAGATGCTCCAGCACCGACGGGGCTTCGGCCACGAGTCTCCGGCAGGCCTCCACCTTGCAATCGAACACACGGAGCGGGTTGGTCCTTGCGCGGCGGGCACAGTCCCCGCAGAGGCTGTCGGTACGGCTCTCCAGGTAGTCCTTCAGCGCCTCCCGGAATCCACCGCGGCAGGCCGGACAGCCCAGGGAGTTGAGCTGAAGCGTAAGGCCGGTAAGAGAGAGGCATTCCAGCAAATGCAGAAGCATCACGATGATATCCGCGTCCGAACGCGGACCCGGATCGCCGAAAATCTCCGCATCGATCTGATGAAACTGCCTGAACCGGCCTTTCTGGGGATTCTCGTGGCGGAACATGGGGCCCGAGACAAAGAGCTTTTGAACCGGGTTCTCCTGGTAGAGGCGGTTCTGAATGTAGGCGCGTACCACAGAGGCCGTGGCCTCGGGCCGAAGGGTCATGCCGCGGCCCTTGCTGTCTTTAATTGTGTACATCTCCTTGGAGACAATGTCCGTATCCTCGCCGATGGAGCGGCTGAAAAGCTCGGTCCATTCCATGGCCGGCAGCTTGATCTCGCGAAAGCCGAACGCGTCAAAGACCTCACGGGAACGTGCGTCCAATCGCTGCCAAGGCTCGATCTCGGCGGGAAGGATATCCTTGAATCCCTTGATCGCAGTGAATTCCAACGGGTTGCGCTCTCCTTTTCAATCGGAATTCCGGTCTTCTACCAGAGGTCTCCCCGCCCGTCAAGGCGCGAGACGTTGTTTCCTCTCGCTGCCTTTGGGAGGGATTGTACCACAACCCTCCGGGGCGGCAAAGGTCGGCTTGGTGCCCCGGCCCGCATGGCAGCCGCCGGCTCCCAACAATCAGGTTCTTCACTGTGCAGGTGCTCCTTGAGCGGGGTGCCTCAAACCATGTTGCCCTTGACGAACGTCCATCCGTCTGACAAATATCCATTGGAAGCGCTGGGGCGCTTTCGATCCTGTTCTTGTTAATGGAGGCCGCGGGTGTCCGGGATTCAGGAAATCCTGCTCATTGCTTTTCTCATTGTGGTGGTCTGGTTTCTTCCGAGGCTCGGCCGTCGAGGTGGAGAAGAAGGAGCGGAATCCGTAGAAACGCCCTCTCTCACCGGGCGGGTTCGCCTGGCGATTCTTATCAGCGCGATCTGGATCGGTGCGGCCGCCGCTATCCTGACCCCATGGCACAACGGGGTTCTTCGGTTCTCCCTGATCGGACTGGGACCCGTGGCCCTGGGCTGGGGCCTGGCCTGGGTGGTGATGGGCTTTCGAAAAAGGGGGTGAGAAGGTGTGGGGGCATGCCGGCTGAAAGGCTCGCCTGATTGTTTCGGAAGATTTTGGTTGCCTAACGCGGAGCAATATGCGATGAAAAGGCGGATTTTTTCCGGAATGGAGGAAGACTAATGAAGCGAGGGAAAAATGATCACCTTTTGTTTGCGAAGTCCCTTGCCTTTCTGATGCTGCTGCTTCTCGGGTTCCTGCCGGCCTGCTCCACGGAACGGGACGCTTCAGCCGAGGATAATGAGGAGTTGGAAAACTACATGCTCATCCGAAATGACGTCTATCCCAACCGAAAGCTGGGACCTGTCAAGTTCACCCATGACACTCACTGGGAAGACTACGGAATCTTTTGTGAGGATTGTCACCACGATTATGTGGACGGGGAAAATGTATGGACCGAGGACGATGAGGCCAAGACCTGCATCTCCTGCCATAAGCCTGGAAAACCTCAAGGCAATGTTTATAAATTATCCACTTCCTACCATAAAAACTGCCGAACCTGCCACCACATGATGAACGAGGGTGAAGAAGAGGAGGCAGCGCCCTTCAAGTGCTACAACTGCCACGAGCGCAAAAAGGACTGAATTGAGCGATTGTCAACGCTTACGGCCCTGAAGGCGCTTCTTCATCGATCGATGACATGAGCGCATCCGCGCCTGTAACCGGCCTTTGGCAGGCGTGATCTTGACAAACATACGCCGAGGCCTTCCCTTCCACCATCTCGTGGTGACGCACGAACGGGGCTATGTCGTCTATATCCCTGCCCCCTCTCCCTGCGGGCCGAAACAGGGTCACCGTGTCCGGTAGAAAACGACCACCCAGTGCCTTGACCATGGCCCGGGTGTCTTTTGCCTCCCGATCTCCCACGATTACCACCTCCCGGGTAGGCCCCATGGCGAAATCCAGGGCGGAGAGGAGAAAGGTAAACGCCGAGGGAACCCGTTCCACGGTTCCTCCAACCGCCCGAAACACCCCGGCCCCACTCTCCTCGAGCTCCAATCGACCGGTAAGCCCGGCCAGCCTCGAGAGAACCAGGGCGGCCACGCTGTTCCCCGAGGGAACCGCCGCGTCCTGGAGTTCTTTTTTGCGGACAATCAGGTCTTCCGCCTCACTGGTCGTAAAAAAGAAACCTCCCTGTTTCTCGTCTTCGAACCTGGACCGCATGGCGTCTGCGAGTTCCAAGGCCCAACGCAGACGGGCCTCCTCAAACGTCGCTTCGTATAGATCGATCAGCCCCCAGATCAGGAAGGCATAATCATCCAAATGCCCTTCAATGCCGGATTGACCGTCCCGAAAGCGATGCAGAACCCTTCCCCCGGATTCTGACAACCGCTCCTCGAGAAAGTCGGCCGCCCTGCAGGCCGCCTCGGAGTAGCGAGGTTCATCGAACGCCCGGGCTCCTTTGGCCAGCGCGGCGATCATGAGGCCGTTCCAGTCCGTGAGCACCTTGTCGTCCCTTAAAGGGCGAACCCGTTTCTCACGGATGGAGAAAAGGGTCTTGAGGGCGGCCTGGAGGCGATTGTGCTCGTCCGCATTCCGGAGGTGCAATTCAATTCCCGGAATGAGGCTTTCGGACTTCAGGTGAAGGATGTTTTCGCCGGTGCTCCGGCCTGTGGCCTCCTCCTGAAAATTGCCCTCCTTTGACACATTGAAGGTGCGAATCACGAGGTCGGCCTCTCTGTTCTGCAGCGCGGACCGAATTTCCCGCTCGGACCAGACGTAGAATTTACCTTCCCGCCCCTCACTGTCTGCGTCCTCGGCCGTGCAGAAACCGCCCTCCGGGGTGGTCAGGTCCCGCAGAACATACGTGAAAATCGCTTCCGCCGTTTCCCGGTAGACGGCCTTTCCCGTGGCCTGCCAGCACTCCACAAAGGCCATGGAGAGCATGGCCTGATCATAGAGCATCTTTTCGAAATGGGGCAATATCCACGCTTCATCCGTGGAGTAACGGTGAAAACCGAACCCCACATGATCGAACAAGCCGCCCCGCCGCATGGCCCGAAGAGTGACCTCCGCCATTTCCAGGGCTTTGGCCTCCCCGGTGCGCTTCCAGTATCGCAAGAGAAAGAGCAGGTTGTGGGGGGAGGGAAACTTGGGCGCCTTGCCGAAGCCTCCATGACGGGCTTCGAAGGAGGCGGAGAGCTCCTGGAACGCCCGGTCCAGGACGGCGGTTCCGAGCTCTCCCGCACCCTCCGAGTCGGCCGCGGTCTCGAGGGCCGCGAGAATTTTGCCGGCTGAGTCCATGACCTCGTTTCTTCGATTCTCCCACGCATCCTGGATTCTCGGAACGAGCTCCACCATCCCCGCCCGTCCGAACCGCGCCCTGGGCGGAATATAGGTGGCGGCGAAAAAGGGATGTCTTTCCGGGGTCATCACGATGGTGAGAGGCCATCCCCCGCTTCCCGTGAGCATCTGACACACGGTCATGTAGATGTGATCCAGGTCGGGGCGCTCCTCACGATCCACCTTCACCGACACGAAGGTGCGGTTCATCAAATCCGCGATCTCAGGGTTTTCGAACACCTCTTTTTCCATCACGTGGCACCAGTGGCAGGTGGCATACCCAATGGAAAGAAACACGGGACGATCCAGACTTCGGGCGGTCTCAAAGGCCTCCTCACCCCAGGGAAACCAGTCCACGGGGTTGAACGCATGCTGGAGCAGGTAAGGGCTCTTTTCGCGGGACAGTCGATTGGCACGGACCCCGCCGCCCATTTGCATGGTGTTCATGATGCACACCCTTTCATTCAGATATTCATCAGGTTTTTCTCACGTCGGGTTCGGAACATCCCCGCTGGCACGGTCGATGTCCACAATCTTGACCCCTTCGATATAGTCCTTGGTTTCATACCGGGTGATGCGGGTGAGCTTACGGTTGAACTCCCCCATCCGGCGAGTCAGGTCGATTATTTTCCTGAGCTTGGCGGAAAGGGGGTCACTCTCTTCGATGTTCATGAGAAGACTCTCGGCATATCCTGAGATACTCTGCATGGGCTGGTTCATCTCGTGGCACACCGCACCCGCCATCTGAAGGGAGACCTGAAGTCGCTCCCGCTCCAACCGCTCCGCTTCAGCCTTTCTCTCCTTGGTGACAGGAGTCAGGCACCCACACGACAGGCAGATCCGGTCTTGTTTGTGGGTCTCGATTCGCGCCATGTCCTTGAACCATGCGACTCGGCCTTGCCCGATGGAAACCTTGTAAACGGCGTCGCCCACACCTCTGCGCTGAACCGCTTCTCTGAGCTCTCGGGTTGCACCGTCCAACGCCTCACGATCACGAATCTCCTCCTCAATGGATGCGTCCGGTGCGCTGTAGCGCAACGTATGCTGATCCAGAATGCGCTCCCTGAACACATCGGCCACTTCGTCCCGTCGGCACTCCATGAGACCGGCGAAAGGCCCGCTCACGAACTCGTACCATATTTTGCCCTCATCCTCTTCGTGCCATGCAGAGAGATAGACCACCGCCGGATTTCCTGTCCGCTCGAACGCCCGGTAGGCGTCGATATAACCGGCCACGTGTTTCTTGAGCTCCACGCTGTAGTCGCCGGTGAGGATGCGGCCGTAGTAGTCTTCGGGAATGACCCGGTTGAATGTGTCCCGGTTTTTCATGTCTCCACCTCCCATACATCTACATTCACCGATTTTCCTGACTTTTAGCCGATCCCCGAAGTTCGTGCAAGGGAGATGACCGGAAGCCGACAGCCGCTTCACCCGGCTGATGCCTGAAAACCGCCGTCTGTTACCGGTCCTTCACAGGTACGGCGAGAAAAGCCAGGCAAGGGAGTCGCGAACCTTGACAGGAAGTGGGCGGCCGTCCATGGCCTCGAGAGAGACTTCCGCGGAGCGGGCGCGGCAGGCCTCTGCGAAATGGGCCAGGCCATCGACCGCTTCCTTGTCGAACACCTCCAGTGCCAGCTCGAAATTCAGCCGCAGGCTCCTTGGATCCATGTTGGCGGAACCCACCTGGGCGTATACGTCGTCCACCAGGAACAGCTTGCTGTGAACGAATGGAGGAGGCTGATAGAACACCCGAATTCCCCATTGAAGCAACTCCCAGAGCATGTTGCGTGTGGCCCAGTGCACAAAAGGAAGGTTGTTCTTTTCCGGCAGTAGCACATGGACCTCCACATCCCTCAGGGCGGCCGTCTGAAGCACGCCGATCATCTCCCTCGAAGGCAGAAAGTAGGGCGTCACGATGAACACCCGCCTTTTGGCGGCGGACACGGCTCCCGCCAGAATAACGGCCAGTTTGTCCAGGTCCTCGTTGGGTCCGTCCACAATGGTCCGGCACACCGCGGTTCCCGCCTGGGGAAGGTCCTGGCGGGTTCCCTCGAGGGCCTCTCCGGTCACAAAACGCCAGTCCTCGCAAAACACCTCTTCCACCTGCTGGACCACCGGTCCGGCGGCACGAAAATGGATGTCCTCAACTCTGGACGGATTGGCCGTGTCCGACGCCAGGTGCCGGTCTCCGATGTTCATTCCCCCTAAAAAGGCGATGCGCCCGTCGGTTGTCAGAATTTTTCGGTGGTTTCTCAAATTGACATGGAGGGAAGGAGGAATCAGTGTGGGGCGCATAAACCGGGCCACCCGAACTCCCGCCTTGGACAGGCGTTTTCCGCTTCGGGGAATCGAGTATAACTCGCCGACTCCATCCAGGAGGACACGCACCTGCACACCCCGTTCACGAGCTCTTACCAGGGCTTCGATGAACTTCTGTCCGGTCCTGTTCGACTCCATAATGTAGGTGGCCAGAAAAACCGTATTCTCCGCGCGCTCAATCGCCTCCAGCATGGCCGGATAGGCCTCTTCCCCGTTTTGAAGCAGCTCGATCCGGTTGCCGTGGAGTAGAGGGCGTCTTGTCACCTTGTCGGAAATCCGGGAGATCCTTCTGAACTTCTCGGCAAGCTCCTTTTCCGGGTGAACCACGGCCGGAATCACGGGTGGATCATGTGAGAAGAGGAACATAAAGGGCAGACGTCTGGTGAGTTGTTTGGCGCTCGTTTGAACCCGGTTGATGCCGAACAGGAGGTAGAGCAACGGGCCCAGAAGGGGAAAAATGATGCAGATTGCGATCCAACCCCAGCTCGCCCTGGGGTCGCGCTTGAACAAAAGGGCGTGTCCGGCGGTGCCCAGCACCAAGACCGCGTGTAGAAGACCGATCGCCCATTTGAGGATAGTGATCATGGAAGCCGTCACAACACCGTCACGATTCGATTGCGGCCTTCGCTCTTCGCCTGGTAAAGCCGCCGATCCGCTTCCCGGATCATGTGAGAGAGAGAACACGCCGAAGCGGAATAAAGGCCTATGGATACGGTAAACCGGATGACATCATCGTTGTAAGGCACCTCTGTATTCTCTACAAGCCTTCGAAAATCCTCAAAGAGACGCACCGCCCGATCCCCCTGGATACCATAGGCCAGGATGGAAAACTCTTCCCCCCCGAAGCGGGAAACGATGTGAGAACGGCCGAACGCTCTACTCAGGTGTTCCGCCAGGCGTATGAGAACCGCATCTCCCGCATCGTGTCCGTACCGGTCATTGACCTCCTTGAACCGGTCGATGTCGAGCATGGCCACGGTGACGAGAATTTCCTTTTCCGCGGCCTCCTTTAGAAGTTCTTCCGCGGCTTCGAAGAAGTAGCGCCGATTGTAGAGCTGTGTCAGGGGGTCCCGAACTGCGCTCTCACGAAGCTCTTCAATGAACTCTATGAGCTCGATATTCTGTGTGACCCGGGCGTAGAACTCCTCTGATGCAAAAGGTTTCGGAAGAAAATCATTGGCACCCGTCTTGAGAAACTTGGCCGACACCGCACCCGCCCCTTGAGCGGAGAGCCCGATGATGCCCACCTCGTTCCTGCCGAACACCTCTCGGACGCGCGACACGAACTCGAACCCGTCCATCACGGGCATGTTGTAATCGGAGATTATCAAGCGCACGTCGGAATTCCGCTTCAAGGACTCCAGCCCCTCTTTCCCGTCCCTCGCCTCGAGGACACGGAATTTGTGGGCCTCCAGAAGTCTTCGGCAGTAGGACCGAAAGGACTTGGAGTCGTCCACGATGAGGATGCCCACACCCTGGTTGCGATAGATCCTCTGAATAAGGTGCTCCACGTGCTCCAGGCTTCGAGGGCTGTCCTTGAGGATATAATCCACCACATTCTTGGCCAGGATCTCCTCCCGCAACGCCTCGTCAAAGGTGCCGGTCAAGATGATGACCGGAATTTTCTTTTCGATCACAAGATCCACGATCTCGCCGTCCGGTGCATCCGGCAGATTGAGATCCAGGACAGCTACGAAAAACCCGGCGTCCTTCTTGAGGATGGATTCCGCCTCCGCCAGGCTGTAGGCGGGAACGGGTTTAAACTTCAGATTGTTCTCGATCTGACGGCAGAGGAACCCGGAAACGGATCTCGCATCCTCAACCACGAGGATCTTCTTTGAAGGGAGTGGAGCGCTCGTTTTCATGGACGGGTTCTTCTCTCCATCAGCGGCCATCGGTTTCACCTGCCTGCGCCGGACTCGGCCGGCGCCTCCAGTCCGGGGCGGTCGAGGATACGAAGTCCGTCATCCGTTCACCAGCCTCACCATTGCGGCTTTCGGAAAGTAATCGATGATGTTGAGACAACCGTATCCCTGGTGAAGCCCGAAAATGCGGGAGAGATCCATGCCGAGGGCGTCACAGAGAATCACCCGATTCACGACTCCGTGGGCCACCAGGAGGAGATTCTGATCTTCACGTTCCTCCAGAACCTCTTTCAAGCATCCCAGGATGCGGCGCGAGAAGGATTCCAGGCTCTCTTCCCCGCCCGGTATCCGATAACCCTCGACATCTTTCTCCCTCTTCTGCAGCTCAGCCGGAAACCGTTCGCTGACCTCCGTCAGGGTCAATCCTTCCCATGCACCGAAATCCATCTCGCGAAACCCGGATAGCGATCGAATGGGTAAATCGTGATGGCGGCCGATGATCTGCGCTCCGACGACGGCCCTCTTCAGATCGCTCGAAAACACGCCGTCGATTTCAACGTGGCGCAGCCTTTCCGCCAAAGCCTCCATCTGAACGCGACCGACATCGGTGACCTCCACGTCGGTTCGGCCATAGATCGGGAACCGATCAAATCCCTCCACTTGCCCGTGCCGGACCAGGTACAGCCTGTTCTTGGTCTTCATGCATCGCATCATAGGCGTGAACGGAAAACCTGTCAATCGTGTGAGGGGAGGCTCGAAACAGGCAAAAGGGGATCCGGAAGCCCTCCCCATATCGCAAACTTCGGGCGGCCGGCGGAGTTTCATCTTTATTTCAATGCGCGATTGTTGTATAGACGCCGGAAAGGCTTTATTCGACCATGAAGGATTGTTACGGCATACTGGATCACGTCTTCCCTGTAGGGGAAACCGGACTGCGAGAGGTCCCGCCGGATTGCTTTCTGTGCCCGGACCGCATCGAGTGCATGCGAACCGCCCTGAAGACCAAGGAGGGCATTCTCATACAGGAGGACGCGGTGGACCGTTCAGGCGAATCCGGCTTGCGGGGGCGCATCCGTCGATGGTCCCGAAAAAAGGAACTCCAACGCATGACACGGGAGCGGAAAAAGGGAAGGCCGTCATGAAGACCCGAATCACCTGCCCCCATTGTGGTTTTACTACGGAGATCTCCACGAACCGCATTCCTGAAAAGGTCCGCTTCGCCTCTTGCTCCCGGTGTAGAAACCGTATTCCATTGCCTGTGATGGATCGACCTTCCGCCCCCCCTGCCGCCCCTGCAAAAGCCGAGACCGAACACCGGCCGGAAACCGGCCTCCACAAGCAGGGACGAGCTTTCCCGGACTCCAATGTTTCGGAATCCACACGAGGGCCCTCTCCTTGGGAGGACCGCGAACAGGCGGGTCTGTGGCCGGGAATCTATCGAAGCTTTCGGGACGTCCTCCTTTCGCCGGCGGTTTTTTTCAGGCACCTCCACCACCGCAACGGTCTGCGCGAGCCTCTCGCCGTGGGGCTCCTGTTCGGGTCCCTCGGTGTGATGCTCAGCCTGTTCTGGGATTTCGTCATGGCCGCGTGGGGATTGGGCGGCGGCATCAACGGCCTTGCCTCCCGGTTGAACATCACGCTACTGTTTCCCCTCCTCCTCGTCCTTTCGCCCTTGATGGTGGCGGCGGCCCTGTTTGTCATGAGCGGAGTCCTCCACCTCCTTCTGTTGACGGTTCGAGGCGCAAAGAACGGCTTCGAGGGGACGTTCCGTGTGTTAGCCTACGGGCAGGCGACTCAGATCTTGGGAGCCGTACCGTTTGTGGGCGGAGTGATCGCCGGCATCTGGTTTCTGGTGGTCTTGATCGTGGGGCTGAGGGAAATCCACGAGACCACCTATGCCCGGGTGATTCTGGCCTTCCTCCTTGTGACGGTTCTGGGTGTTGCCGTGCTGGTGGCCTCGCTGGTATCAATATTGATATCCTTTTTTCAATAACGCCCTTCAACCAAACCGCATCCCGGACCGCCCTGTCAGGGCACCGGCCGAAAGGAACCGCCACCCATGGAAACACAGGCTGCACAAATCGACTATGAGGGCCTGTTGAACCCAGCGCAACTTCAAGCCGTGACCACCCTGGACGGACCGGTCCTGGTGATCGCCGGAGCCGGAAGCGGAAAGACCAGAACTCTGGTCTACCGGGTGGCGCGTCTAGTGGAAGTGGGAATTTCCCCCCGGAACATCCTTCTTCTCACCTTCACTCGAAAAGCGGCCTCGGAAATGCTGGAGGGCGCCGCCGGACTGGCGGATTCGAGATGCCGGCAGGTATCGGGCGGCACCTTCCATTCCCTGGCCCACCGCGTGCTTCGTTCCCACGCGGAGCGGGCCGGGTACGATCCTCGGTTCACCATCATGGATCGCGCCGATATGGAGGAGGTTGTACAGTCGCTGACCAAGGAGCTACACGTGACCAAGGGCTCCGTTCGGTTCCCCAAACGCTCCACCCTGGCCACCATATTGAGCAAGTCGGTGAACCTCCAGACATCCATCGAATCCCTGGTTGAAGAAGAGTTCTCTCAATTCCTGGAGTACGTGGACCCTCTTCAAACGCTGGGGAATCTCTACGGGGCGTACAAGCGTAACAACCAGCTCATGGACTACGACGACCTCCTGCTCAATCTGAGCAGGCTCCTGGCGGAAGACGAGGAGCTCCGGCGGCTGTTGTCCGAACAGTACCGCTATATCATGGTGGACGAGTACCAGGACACCAACGGCATTCAGGCCGAGATCATTCGACGGCTGGCCTCTGACCATGAAAACATCATGGTGGTGGGAGACGACTCCCAATCCATCTACTCCTTTCGCGGGGCCAGTTTTCGAAACATGTTCGACTTTCCCGAGATCTTTCCCGGGGCCCGGGTGATCAAGCTGGAGGAAAATTATCGTTCCACTCAGCCGATTCTCGTCTTCACCAACGCCCTGATGGCCTCGGCGGCCCGAAAGTACGCCAAATGCCTCAGGACCCGCCGAACCGGGGGAGGACCGCCAAAGGTCGTGGACACCCGGACCGAACCCGAGCAGGCCGCCTTTGTTCGCGGTCTCGTCCAAGAGCAACGCCGGAGCGGCCGTCCCCTGTCAGACATTGCGATCCTCTTCCGGGCCGCCTTTCACTCCTTCGAGCTGGAGCTGGAGCTGGCCAGGCACGACATCCCCTTTGTCAAGCACGGTGGATTCAAGTTCATGGAATCCGCCCACATCAAGGATCTCCTGGCGCACCTCCGTGTGGCGGCCAACGCGGACGACGCCGTGAGCCTGGGACGCATCCTGAGGCTGGTGAAGCACATCGGCCCGGGAAAAAGTCAGGCCATCACGGAGTGGCTCAAAGAAAGCGGAAACACCCCCGGGCATATCAAACAATGGCCCGGAGCGGGCAAGCGCGACACCGGGCTGGAGACCCTGGCAGCGGTCCTGGATCGCATCTGCAAACCGGATCCTTCACCCAAGGAGGCCGTGGAAACCGCCATCGCCTACTATGAGCCTATCCTAAAGGAACGATTCGATGATTTTCCCAAGAGAATGAACGACCTCCAGCAGCTCCCCCACATGGCGGCCCGCTACCGAAGCCTGCGATCCTTTCTGGACGACCTGACACTGGAACCCCCCACCAGCTCGGCGGACCTGGAACCCGAGCGACCCTCGGACTACCTCACGCTCTCGACCGTCCACTCAGCCAAGGGCCTGGAATGGTCCGTGGTGGTGGTAATCTGGGTCATGGAGGGATACTTCCCATCCCCCAGAGCGTACGGGAACGAGGACGATCTGGAAGAGGAACGCCGTCTCCTTTATGTGGCGGCCACTCGAGCCCGGGACGAGCTCTTCCTCTGTTATCCGGGCATGGCGTCCCGGCCGGTCCGCTATGCCTCGGGCGGCGTGGAAGGCGCCTACCACGGCGGTCTGTCCTGCTTCGTGCGGGAGCTTTCCCAGGAAGTCATGGAGCACGGTACGAGCCGTCAGTTCATGCGGCCCCGGGGCAAGGCCGGTCGTCAAGACCTGCGTGCGCTGGCCGGATACGAGGGACGGGGCAAGGCAGAAGGCCTGCGGTTGGGAGACCGCGTAAAACATCCCGCTTTCGGGCCGGGTGTCGTATCGCGGTTTCGAGGGGAGGACAAGGTGGAGGTGCTCTTTCGAAATGCGGGACGAAAACTGCTCCACCTGGAGTACACCACTCTGGAGAAGATGTAGGGGCAAAGCCCAAATCAGGGACGATTAAGGCCGTTTGCCCAAACATGAAAAACAAGGCAATCAACGAAAACAAGGCGACTAAGCCTGCGGTTCACTGGAGGACGACGTGATCCCATGAACACGACCCCGACCTACCCCCAGGCCCTGGAAGCTCTCTACGGACTTCAGAAGTACGGCATCAAGTTCGGTCTCTCCAAAACCTCCAACCTCCTGCGGGCCTTCGGCGACCCCCACAGGGGGCGGAGGTATATTCACATCGCCGGAACAAACGGCAAGGGTTCGGTGGCGGCCATGGTGGCCTCTATTCTGGCACACTCGGGCCTGAGGGTCGGTCTTTACTCGTCCCCGCATCTCGTTCGGTTCACCGAGCGCTTCCGCATCAACGACAGCGAAATGCCACGGGAGACCGCCGCCTTACTGGCCGCGGAGCTCATGGACGCTGTCGATCCCAGGGAGCCCCCCACCTTTTTCGAGATCGTAACAGCCATGGCCCTGGTCTATTTCGCCCGGGAGAATGTAGACGTGGCCGTTATGGAGGTGGGAATGGGCGGGCGGTTGGACGCCACCAATATCATCGACCCTCTGGTCACTTCGATCACGAATATCAGCCTGGAGCATCAGGACTACCTGGGCAGACGCCTGGTGGACATCGCCCGAGAAAAGGCCGGCATTATCAAGCCCGGCGTGGAGTTGGTCACCGGGGTGACTCAGCCCCCGGTGATTCGGTGCATTCAGCAGGCCTGCCGGGAATCCCGGGCCCCCATGATCCGGCTGGGACGTGACGTACGGTACAGGAATTCGTCCGCAGGGCTGAGCTATCACGGCCCCACCCTCATGCTCCGCGGAGTTCACATCGGGCTTCCGGGGCGGTTCCAGGGCCGAAACGCGGCCTTGGCCCTGGCCCTGACCGAGGTCCTCAAAGGCAAGGGTTTTGCCGTGAGCGAGGAGCACATTCGGGACGGTCTGGCCCGGGTCAACTGGCCCGGACGCATGCAGTTGATGTCGCGGAATCCGGCTGTGGTTGTGGATGGAGGGCACAATCCAAGGGCCCTTAGGGCCCTGGCCGACGCCCTGCCCTTCGCCTTTTCCTTTCGCCGGCTCATTCTGGTCATCGGCGTCATGGAAGACAAGGATATTCCCGCCGTCCTCGAGGCCATCGTCCCCATGTCCGATTACGTGTTTTACACACGGCCGTTATACGCCCGGGCGGCCGCTCCAGAGATCCTCCAGCGGGCCGGCGACCCTCTGGGAAGGCCCGGGGAAACCGCCGCAAGTCTGCCACAAGCGCTTGACAGAGCAAAGCAAATGGCCGATGCTGAAGACTTGATTTTGATCTCCGGATCCCTCTTCACCGCCGGCGAAGCGCTTTCTCTGCTGGATCCCGAACGCTACCGTCCGGACGACATTTGAGAGGCTATGACCACATCCCTTTCAGGCCTTCTTCGAACCTTCCTGCCGGCGGCGGTCGCCTCACTCCTGGCGATCGCCCTTTGGGCCGCCCCGGGTCTTTGCCAGGAGGAACGCCTGGGCCGACACCTCCTGGAGGACAAAAACGCCCACTGGCAGATCACCGCCGACAAGATGACGTACGTGTCTGAAAAGCACCTCTATGTGTCAGAAGGGAACGTCACCATTTCCCGAAACGGTCAGGTGATCTCGGCCAGGCGCGGCGTGTACAACGAGCAGACCGGAATCGTGCAGGTCTACGGGGACGTGCGGCTCACTACGAACGGGGACATTGTTTCGGGTGAGATGGCATTGCTCGATCTCAAGAACCACTTCGGGCAAATCACCAACGGGACTATTTTTCTGCGGGAGAGCAATGTCTATGTTCACGGAACCTCAATGGTTCGCACAGGGGCCAACACTTATGTGGTAAAGGAGTGCAGGCTTACCACTTGCGACGGGGAAAATCCCGACTGGAGCATCACAGGCGAAGAGGTTAAGGTCACTGTGGAGGGCTATGGTTCGGTGAAAAATGCGGCGTTTCGCATAAAGGGGTTCCCGGTCTTTTACCTCCCCTACGCCCTCTTCCCGGTGAAGACGAAAAGGCAAACCGGATTTCTCCCCCCCAGGCTCGGCTATTCCAACCAGAATGGAGCGGACCTCGAGGTGCCTTTCTTCTGGGCCATTTCCGAACAAGCGGACGCCACCTTTTACGAGCGGTACATGACGGAGCGCGGCTTCATGCAAGGGCTGGAGTTCCGTTACGTGGCCGAGAACGACTCCCGGGGAACATTCCTCTTTGACATTCTTCGCGACGAGATTGAAAAGAAAGATCCGGGGGATCCTGATTACGTGGAGCTGAGCCCTTTCGAGCGGACCAATCGCACCCGTTACTGGTTTAGAAGCCGGACCGACCAGACCCTGTCTCCGGGTCTTCAGGCCCGCATCGACACCGATTTTGTGAGCGACCAGGATTACATCAAGGAGTTCCAGGGCGGTCTCATGGGGTTCGACACCCGGCCCGAATTCGAAGAATACGGCCGGCCCGTGGAGGAAACGCGGTCACCCACACGGAGAAGCGCGTTTCGCCTGAGCGCCGACCGCGACCAATACAGCCTGCAGGGCCTGGCCGCCTATCACCAGCGACCCGAGAACCCGGCCTTCGACGATACACCACAGCCGGTGGCCGGCGCGAACTTCTCTCTCTTGCCCAGGCAGCTGCCCCACCTGCCGATCTTCATGAACTTCAGCACGGATTACGGATACGTCTGGAGGGATGCGGGCGTGCGGGGACACCGGTTGTCCATGGATCCCGAGGTCTCCTATCCCCTGTTCATCGGACGCCACCTGGAGCTCGAGACGTCTGCGGGATACACCCATGTCACCCAGTGGGTGGACCGGGACCAGCGTGGCATAGGCAGCCAGTCCCGCAACGCCTACTTCACCCGCGCCAGGCTTTCCACCGTCCTGGAAAAGACCTTTGATTTTCATTGGCGGGAGTACACGGGATTGAAGCACAAGATTCGGCCTTCCATCACCCATGACTTCCGCAGCCATCGGCACGAGGACCGGTTCCGTCCCTGGTTCGAACCCGTTGATGCAGAAGGAGACATCAACCACATCACCCTTTCCGTCGAGAACATACTGGACAGCCGCAAGGATGACGAAGAAGGAAACATCCTATATGAGCAGTGGGGGACGTTCACCTTGAGCCAACCCTACGACCTGGACGAGGCCCGGCGCAACGACGAACCCTGGCGCGAGAAACAACCCTTTGAGCCGCTGGTGGCGGAATTGAACGCCTTCCCTTTCCCGTGGCTGGATGTGGACGCAGAGACCCACTGGGATCACGACCGGGACGGCTTCACCTTTGCCGACATCAGGGCGGAATTGAGCATCGATCGCTTGGGAGGACGCAAGGATCGCTTTGCTCTGGAATATCAGTACGAGGAGGACGAAAGCCGGTTCATCGGCTACCGGGTAAATCTGAACCTGCCCGCAGGATTTAGTGTGGGGACGGCGCTTCGCAGGGAGCTGGAACAGGATCACACCCTGGACAGCGCCTACTGGGTCGACTATCGGTCCCAGTGCTGGGGATTGCGCCTCTCCGCAGGAAGCCTGGACGGGGTCGATTCGGTCTCTTTGACCTTTCACCTCCTGGGGCTAGGAAATGTAGGCGATCTCTAGCCAGTTTCCATCCAGAAAGGGTCTTTTTCGCCAATCTCATCGTCGATCAGCGAGGTTCCTTGTACCGGGCAAACAGCCCTCAGCCGGTAAGGGACATCAGAATAACTCCTACTCCCAGGGCCCAGCAATAGGGCGCAAACCAGGAGAGCCGTCCTTTGCGGACCATCCCCATGAGGACCTTGAGGGCCAGAAGGCCTATCGCCGCCGCGGTGATGCCCCCGGCGAACAGGACGGCGAGCGCAGGTCCGCCGGCATTGTCGGTGACGATCTGGAGGAGCAGGGCCCCGGCAATGGCCGGCACGGACAGAAGGAAGGAAAAGCGTGCGGCCAGGTCCCTGTCGAGGCCGAGCAAAAGGCCGCAGGCGATGGTGGCCCCGGACCGGGAGATGCCCGGAATGATGGCCAGTCCCTGGGCCGCACCCACAGCCAGGGCCGCCGCCAGCCCCAGTCTTTTTGCCCTTTGGGGCGCAAGTCGGGTCACGGCCACGAGCGCGCCGGTGACCAGAAGCATGCACCCCACCACAAGAACCGATCCAAAGAGACTTTCCAGCTGGTCCTTGAATATCAGGCCGATCAGGGCGGTCGGCACGTTGCCCACGATCACCCATGTCAACAGGGACGATTCCAGGCGCTCTCGAAAAGACGACGGGGGCTCGATCCCTGAGGGGCGGGCCGCCAGACTTCCAAGCTCCCTCACCATATCAACCAGGTCGCTTCGAAAATAGATCACCACGGCCACCAGGGTTCCGATGTGAAGGCTGATGTCCAACAGGAGTTCGGGTTCGTGGAATCCCATTAGGTTCCGGAACAGCACCAGGTGCCCGGAACTGCTGATGGGAAGAAACTCCGTGGCCCCCTGGACCACGCCCAGAAAAACGCTGGAAAATATGTCCATGTTATGCCTCCCGCCCGGCACTCTTATCCGATAACCCATGCGGAGGGCAATCGGAAAATCCCCATCCGTAGAAGGAATGGGACGAAGCTGCAGGGCTCCTTGACACACTTCCGGGCTTTTCTTATCATGAGGGCCTGCGCCATCCAAATGATATCCTTTAACCCCTTTGGAGGACCGAGATGAGAACCCGCATCGGAGTGCTGTCGGCCGGAGCCGACTGCCCGGGAATCAACAGCGCCGTCCATTGGCTCGTCACCTCCGCGCTGGACAAAGACCTGGTGCCTGAACGGGGCATGATGTTCGAGCTCATCGGCATTCGAGACGGCTGGCTGGGCCTGTCCGAGCTCAAGCCGGACAAAAAGGACAGCCTGAAGCAGTACACCATGAAGCTCGATATGGAACTGGTGCGCACGTGGGACAGGTACGGAGGTACGCGCCTGGGCACGAGCCGTGTCAACCCGTTCGACCCCAACCGGGACCGCTCCGAAGAGGTGGTGAAAAACATCCGGAAGCTGGGCCTCGACGCCCTTGTGGTCATCGGTGGGCCGGACAACCTCGAGGTGGCCTACAAGCTTTACAAAGAAGGGGTCAACGTGGTGGGCATCCCCAAGACCATCGACAAAGACCTCGCCGAGACCGACTACACCCTGGGGTTCGACTCCGCCGTGAACATCATCACCCAGGACATAGACCGGCTGCGCATCACGGCCGGTTCCCACAGCCGGATCTTCGTCGTGGAGTCCATGGGCCGGCGTGCCGGGTGGCTGGCTTTGGAAGGTGGGGAGGCGTCCGGGGCGTCCATCATCCTCATTCCGGAGCATGACTTCCTCATGGAACGGATGATCGATATTCTGAAGATGATTCGAAAGGGAGGAAAACGCTACAGCATTGTGCTGGCTTCCGAGGGGGCCAAACCGCGAGGCATGGAGGAGGTCCGGGAACGCAGGGGACGAGACGGTTTCGGCCATTTTTACCTGGGGGGAATCGGCGGCCTCATTGCCGAGGAAATCGAGAAACAAACAGACTTCGAGGTCCGTTACGTGGCCCTCAGGCACCTTCAGCGGGGCGGTTCACCCACCGCCTATGACCGCCGAATGGGTCGCAAGTTCGGCATCGGGGCCGTGGACATGGTCGTAAACGAGGACTTCGGCCGCATGGTGAGCCTGAAACTGGGCGACATCACCAGTGTGCCGCTCAAAAAGGCCCTGGAAAAGCTCAACCTCGTGGATGTGGAGACATTCTACAACACGAAGAACTACAGGACGCTGGACAAGATTCTCTAGTTCGGCTCACCCGGCCTCGGCAAAAGGCCCTTGATCAACGGCCGGCGGGAATACTCATTTCTCAACAGGTTCCTGCAGGCCCTCCGGGAAGATCTTTCCCGGATTGAGGATCCCGTTGGGGTCAAAGGCCTGCTTGAGGCGACTCATCAGGCCCCTGGCCGGTTCAGTGAGCTCCAGATCCAGGTATGGGGCCTTGGTGATACCCACACCATGCTCGCCCGAGAGCGTTCCACCCAGACGAATCACCTCGCGAAAAAGCTCCTGAACGATCCGCTCCGTGTTGGCCCTTTGCTCCGGGTCCTCCGGATCCAGCAGGATGTGGACATGGATGTTTCCGTCTCCGGCATGGCCGAAGGCCGCAATGGGCTGGCCGTGTCTGAGAGATAGAGGTTCCAGAAACGACACCAGTTCGGCGAGCCTGCTCCGCGGCACCACCACGTCCTCGCTCACCTTGCCCGGCCGAAGACTCTGGAGGGCCGGAGAAACGTTCCTCCGGGCCTCCCACAGCCGCTCCGCCTCCACCTCGTCCCGAGCCGCCTGAAATTGAACGGCCCCGCTTTCGAGGGCCACCTCTCTCACCCGCTCAGCATCACGCGCCACGAGCCCTTCGTCCCCGTCCACCTCTATGAGGAGAAGAGCAGCCACATTTTCAGGCACCTCCAGGCCCATGTCTTTCCGAACGCAGTCGATGCAGACCCGATCCAGGAATTCCAGGGTCGTGGGAACCACGCGACGACGCACCAGTCCGGTGACGGTCTGCACGGCCCGGGACAGGTCGTCGAACAGGGCCAGCATGGACCTTTTGGCCGCGGGCTTCGGCACCAGCCGCAGGGTGATCTTTGTGACCACGGCCAGGGTACCTTCCGACCCCACCACCAGCCGCGTAAGATCATAACCCACCACACCCTTGGCCGTTTCCACTCCTGTTCGCAGAATCTCTCCGGTGGGCAGCACGACCTCCAGCCCGAGAACATAGTCCCGGGTCACACCGTACTTCACGGCCCGAAGACCGCCTGCGCACTCGGCCACGTTTCCGCCCAGGGTGGAAATGTGTATGCTGGCCGGATCGGGCGGGTAAAAGAGCCCCAGGGCCTCCACTTCTTCCTGCAACCGGGCCGTAATGACCCCCGGCTCCACCCGGGCTATCATGTTATCCGGGTCGATCGCCAGAATCCGGTCGAACCGGTCCATAGCAAGAACGAGCCCTCCCTGAACCGCGAGCGCCCCTCCGCTCTGCCCTGTGCCCGCACCCCTGGGGATTACTGGGAAACGGTCACGGTTCGCAATCTGCAGAATGCGCGACACTTCCTCCGAATGCCTCGGTCGGGCCACGGCATCGGGCATAAAGGTGAGACGGGTGGCGTCCGACGCGTTGGCGGCCAGATCTTCGGCCCGCGTGCTCAGATAAGCGGGCCCCACGACATCCGCCAGGGCATGGAGGGACGGGTTCGAGATCATGACGTCACGGGAACGCGGCTCTTGAGGGCATGCTGAACGGTCATGGCGTCCATGTACTTCAGGTCACCGCCCATGGGAATGCCCAGGGAGATGCGGGTCACGCGGACCCCTTTTCTTCGAAGCACGTCAGCCAGGTAGGAGGCCGTGGTCTCTCCCTCGGTGGTGGGATTCGTGGCGAGAATGACTTCCTCGATGTTCTCGCCATCGATTCGGGCGGAGAGCTCCCCGATCTTCAAGGCCTCGGGCCCCACGCCTTCCAGGGGAGAAAGCACGCCCTGGAGCACGTGGTATCGCCCCTTGAACACGCCGGACTCCTCCACGGCGAGCTGGTCACCAGGACCTTCGACCACGCACAGGGTGCCGTTCGCCCGCCCGGGATCCCGGCACACGGCGCAGGGATCCCGGTCCGTGAAGTTGTAGCATGTGGAACAGAAGCTAATCCGGTCTTTTACTTCCAAAAGGCTCTCGGCCAAACCTTCGGCCAAGCTGCGGTCGCTTTTGAGAATGTGCAGGGCCACCCGGGATGCGGACTTCTGCCCTATCCCCGGAAGCCGGGTAAGCTGCTCGATCAATCGCTCGAACGGCGGCGGATAGATGCCCATGGGAATGCTTCCTTTGTTCGCCTCACTCTCGGAAAGAGACTACTCCAGCCCGAGTTGAGCGTCCGAGACCGAGCCCTACATGAGGCCGGGGATGTTGGGCAGGTTCAGCCCCGAGGTCAACTTGCCCATCTCTTCATTGGCCATCTCCTTGGCCCGATTGAGGGCGTCGTTCACCGCCGCCTGGAGCAGGTCCTGAAGCATATCCACGTCCTCGGGGTCCACGACTTCGGGTTGGATGCGAATGGAGACGATCTCCTGCTTGCCGCTGGCCGTAACCGTCACCATTCCGCCTCCGGCCGTGGCCTCCACGGTCTTCTCCCCCAGTTCCTCCTGCAGCTTGGCCATCTTCGACTGGAACTGCTGAGCCTGCTTCATGATGTTGCCCATGTTGGGCATGCCTTTGTCTTTCACGTCATCCTCCTTCTTGCTGTGAATCCTGCCCCGCCACATCACCTGCGGCCGGGGCCTCCTCCTGCATTTCGCCCTGGAAGATCTGAAGAACATCCTGGACGGGCCGGGGCAGGTCCTTCGGGTAAGAATTCAGCTCCTTTTCGCGCTTTGCCTTTTCCTCGACCGGCCGCTTGACCGAAGGTTTGGAAGGTCGGGAGATGCGGATCTGCATTTCCGTACCGAAAAACTCGCGGGCGAGCTCCGTAAACCGGCTCATCCTCTCCTGTTCATCCAGATAACTCGCGGAAAACGGGTTTTGTCCCCGCTCCAGCTCCAATATCCTCCCATCAAGGCCTACGAACCGCCACTGGCGGAGCACATTGGCCATGGCACGATTTCGCTCACCCAAAAAGGCCATGAAACCCTCCCAATCCGGGGCGGGATCAAGCTCTTCGGCGACTGCCGGCTCCTTGACCAAGGCTGCGGGCGGCTCGGCCGGGGCCTCATAAGTTGAATCGGAAGCTGCCAGCCGTGCTTCCAGGGCATCCAGCTTTTCCATGAGCTCCTCGAAGCCCAGGACCTCGCCCATGTGGCAGAGCTTGATCAACACCGATTCCAGAATCAACCTCGGGCTGGACGTGAACCGCAAGTCCTCCTCGCGCCGAATGAGCACGGTCAGCACCTGCTGGAGTTTTTCCCTTCCCGCCCGGCCGGCCTGCTTTCGAAGTGCTTCCTGATCACTCTCGGTCATGTCGAGCAGATCCCCGTCCTTCATGATCAGGCTGACCAGGAGGTTTCGAAACTGGTCCATGAGGGCCTGGTAGAACTCCTTGATGTCATAACCGCGATTGTAGATCCGCTCCACCAGGCGGATGCAGGCTTCGGCCTTTCCTTCGAGCACGGCGCCGGAGGCCTCGAAGATCAGATCCCGGTCCACAATGCCCAGGATATCCGTGATCTGCTGATCCGCCACCTCGGGGCCGCTGAAGGAGACTACTTGGTCCAGAAGGCTTTCCGCATCCCGCATGCCCCCCTGGGCCTCCCGGGCGATCAGGGCCAACCCCTCCCGACTGACTGTTATGCCTTCGGCCCCTGCTATTTTTTCAAGCTGGTCCACAATCAACGCCGGTGGAATCCGTTTGAAGTCGAACCGCTGGCAGCGGCTGAGGATGGTCACAGGGACCTTGTGGGGTTCAGTGGTGGCGAAAAAAAACTTCACATGGGGCGGCGGTTCCTCGAGGGTCTTGAGGAGGGCGTTGAAGGCCTCCTTGGTGAGCATGTGGACCTCGTCGATGATGTAAATACGGTATCGACTGGTAGAGGGCATATAGCGGATGTTTTCCCGAAGCTCTCGAATCTCATCGATGCCCCGGTTCGAGGCTCCGTCGATCTCCTGGACGTCTACGGAGGAGCCGTCGGTGATCCCCTGGCAGGAGGTGCACCGGTTGCACGGCACTCCGGGCTCTCCGTCGGGGCAGTTCATCGCCTTGGCGAAAATACGAGCCACGGAAGTCTTTCCTACCCCCCTGGCGCCACTGAAGAGATAGGCGTGGGCGATGCGGTCCGTCTTGAGGGCATTGGTCAGAGTCCCTGTAATGTGGCCCTGTCCGACCACGTCTTCGAAGACCTGTGGCCGCCATTTTCTGGCCAGCACTTCGTACGCCATTCGGATCTCCTCTTAGCTTCGACAAATCGTGCATATTACTGGGCACTTCCCTGGAAATCAAGATGAAAGGCCGAAATCAAGGGCCCGACGGGCCCGGCCCGGACGAACAGGGTGTGGCCTTCATGTAGAGCTCCAGGGTCCTGTGGTCGGCCGCCCTTGAGTAGACCTTGTTCCCGCGGGCGGCGTACAGGAAACCGAAGCGTTGACCGTCCGGTCCGAGAAGGAGAAAGACCTCTCCCCCTCCCGCGCGCCGAATCCGATACAGTATGCCCTCCAGTTCGCCTGCAGACCCGGGCTGCCGCCATTGGCTCGATCTCAGGGCCCTGTTGTCGTCCTTCGGGTCGAAAACCAGCGCCGGAGAGCAACGGTGGTGTGCTTCCATGAAGTGGACGTCATAGCTGCCCATGTCCGAGATCAGATGATCGATCGTTACCACCCCTGTCTTTCCTCTTTGCGCCGCGATCTTGCCATAGCCGGAGCATCCCGACAAAAGCAGGATACAGAACAAAAGGCGGAACATCCTCGGACCTGTTTTCACTCTCATTTTCATCTCCACTGAAAAAGCATCGCAGGATCGAACCCTGCTTTTCCAAGGGCCTCCTCCAGGCCGGGCCTGGAATCCACGAGCACCGTTTCCGGATGCCGCGCCGGCAGGGCAGCGGCCTGCAGGGCCTTCACGCAAGGAGACCGGGGAGAGCATATCCCGTTTACTGAATGAGGTCGAGAAAAGCGGATCTCTTGCTCAGGGGCTTTTTGCGACGGCATCACAGTTCAGCCAAGGGCGATCAATCTATGGATTATCCTATTTGACGCCCTATTGGAAATCAAGGGCAAACCTGTGGGCTCGGTCCGCACAACAGGCACCTCCAGCCGGCTCGTCCCCCTCGAGTGATCGTCAAGCTTTGGGGGGTAATCGAATCCTCGGTGCACGAGCTTCACCGCCCTGGGATCATCCTCCTGCGGTACGTGGAAATCTTCGGGGATTATGCCGCAATCGCCCTCTGTAACAGCCGGGCGCTGGATGAGCTGCACCGCAGCGAGCGAAAGCACCGGAGCCTTTTCGAGACCAGCCGTGAGGGGACCGGCTCGGCTTCTTTGGTCAGGTCGGGGTGGTCGTGTTACGGATGCCACGAAACCCGCTCCCGGAAGCGATCACATAGATGCAGGGCATCAGGATCAACGCCACGAAAATCTCCATGCCCAATCCGCCCATGGCGGCCACCGCCATGGGTTGAAGCATGTCCCCGCCTTCCTCCAGATTCAGCGCCAGGGGCATTTTTTCACCTCGATATCTTGCCCTTGTTCACGGAGAAAACCATGAATAGA